>NZ_JAUBPT010000051.1:3714-48402 GCF_036700905.1 Microcoleus sp. S13_C3
ATCAGGCTTTTGTAGTTTCGGGGCAACCACGGGGAGTAGGGGTCGGATTGCCCCTACGGAAAATCAGGCTTTTGTAGTTTCGGGGCAACCACGGGGAGTAGGGGTCGGATTGCCCCTACGGAAAATCAGGCTTTTGTAGGGGCGGTGCCAAGAGTGCCCGCCCTCACCCACAGATGATGTCATGGGCATTTCAGGCATCGGGGCAACCACGGGGGGTTTGCCCCTACAAGAAAATGAAACAGCCATGCCGCATTAGGGCATTCCCACTTTCTGATATCCAATGAAAGCCAATTTACAGCAGATTGCAAGCTTATAGACGACAATAGCAGCATTTAGAAAACCAGTTTTTTAAATGTTGAGGATAAATTAAAGAAGCGTGCGAAGTGCGACCCGGAGTTGATATCAGATGGAAGGAACTTGAGTTAAATGATGACATAATCTTCGCCCACAACAGCTTGACTTACCTGTGGTTCCGGCTCTATTGGGTCGCTGTAATGAGTCTCAATGTGTTGGATGAAACTTTCCCGATAAGCTTTGAGATGCGAGTTAAGTGCTTCGATATCCTGTTCTCCTGTCGCGTAACCCCTCTCTTTTCGGAAGTGACCGGATTCCTTAACAAAAGCCATGTCAACTTGCCACAAAGCTGAATCAATCGGGCGATATGACAAATCAACAATATCGTAAGCTGCGAAGCCTTGGGACTTCATAAAACTGATTACATCATACATCTGACCGAACAAAGCAACTTCTACAATTACATATTCAGTCTGCTGCAAAATCTCAGTTGCTCCCGCTAAAACATCTACTTCCTGTCCGTCTACATCAACTTTAATTAAATACGGGCCGGGCAAATTTCTTTCCCTGCATATTCCATCCAGGGTAATTGCTGGTATGTTTCTCACGTAAGGATTGCTGTTGTCAGTAACTCGATTTTTAGAAAGTGAAGAATGCACCATACCGGGACTGACGTTGAGGGTGAAAACTCCCGATTCTTTGGTCGCTGCTGCAATAATGTATTCTGCACTTTTGAGCTTGCGGCAAATTTTGGCGAGGTAAGGTTCATTTTCGGCGATGGGTTCAATTAGCAAATGTCGCGAATTGGGGAAAGTTTCGTAAAGGTTAAAAGTTCCCAAGGCGGCACCGACATCAATCACAGTTCTTGGTTGAAAACCTAACTTTTTAGCCAGCAGCAAGCTGCCTGACATCGAGTTTCTGAGAATTCCTGTTTGTTGGCTCACAATTTTTCTCCTGATTTCAATGTGGATAAAGTTAATATTATGTCTTGCAGCAGAGTTATTGTATGTCCGAATAATGAAACGAAGCAATTGCAAACCTCGGCGATTGCTTATTGCTTCGTTGCGGATGGCAATGACAGAAATAGGTTTTAACTGACATCTTGCAGCAATATCAATAAGAGGATTTTTCGTGGGGTCGGGCGGGTTTATAGAACCTATTTGCAAGCTTTAAGGCTGTTGGCGAACCCGCCCCTACGGCTAATTGAGAATGGTGCAATATCTCAGTTTTAACTGACATCTTGCAGCAATATCAATAAGAGGATTTTTCGTGGGGTCGGGCGGGTTTATAGAACCTATTTGCAAGCTTTAAGGCTGTTGGCGAACCCGCCCCTACGGCTAATTGAGAATGGTGCAATATCTCAGTTTTAACTCAGATGTTGCACCATTGTCAATAAGCTTTTTAGGAACAGGCAAGATGCCTGTTCCACAATATATAGTAAATTTTCTTGTGGAACAGGCATCTTGCCTGTTCTTGAGAATTGTGCAAGATGGGAGTGTCAATGCAACCTGCTACTATTTCGCGGATTTCTGCGCCTTGTTTTCCGGTTCGACAGATTGCAAAGCTTCGTCGAGAATTGCCCGCGCTTCTTCGGCTTTACTTCTAGCTTCTCGATAGCGGACATTAGCTTGAGCAAAGTTTTTGAGAACCTTGAAACCATCTTTCAAACGACCAATTTCCTCTGCCGTCACAGCCTCATCTGTAAACAAAATGTCGATCGCCGCCCGGATTTTGAGTGCTTCTTCGCGGGATTCCATCACTTTCAATTTGAGACTTGCCAAATTGCTCAAAATCTGCACGGCTTCAGTAATCGCGTCCTCGCCGTCAGACGCAGCATCTTCGATATCCTTAACTTCAACAAACTGCTTGGGCCCAAATCCCTCCACGAGTTCCGTAGGCAGCTTTCCCTCATCCATGAGATCCATCAGCCGATCCATCGCTTCTTCACGGGCTTTGGCTGAATCTTTCCCTTTGACAGTTAAAATAATTTCGGGGCTTTGAGGAAGTGTATAGCGAACCATATTTTGACAGCCTGTGCGCGAAAACAATTGAATGATATTTTATCTTTATTCGATCGCCAGTTGCAGCTATCAATCCGCTCCATTACCAACCGCTTGCCAAAAGTTGACAGATATGCACTCAAAAGGAACGCTCCACTATGAAAGATAAATTTCTTAACTTGCTTAACTTGCTTTTAGTAGCTGATGTATTTTTCGTCTTTGCCAGTTTTGCGTGGTTTGCGATCGCAGTAGCGGGTCGATCGACCGGGGTGAATCTCGGTTTTGATTTGTGGTACAGTCTCTGGCAGCCCGTATTTAATCCCGCCCTGGGAATTCTTATGGGCGGTGCTATTCTCAGCGGTATAATTAACCAAGTTTCTAAACGCCTCAATCCCAAGTAAAATTGATGTTTTGTTGGAGACGGTGATTAGCGATGCTACGCAAGTGGGCGATCGAACTTGTAGGGTGCGTCAATCGATTTTAGATTTTCGATTTTAGATTTTAGAGGCGACCCCACGGATAAATGCGGGGGCTGGAGGATTTTCCATTTTAGATTTTGGATTGATTCCACGGATAAATCACGTGGCGGGTACCACCTTTGAAATTCCTGGTCAGAGATGACGCACTCAATTAGGTCGATGAAGCTTGAAAATACATTAAGTAGTCAAAAACGAGTGAAACGCTCCCCAAAGGAGCGATATCTTATGAAAGCAATCACAAAAGTTATGATAGCTTTACATTCTGTTACAGAGTAAAGTTTATTTTTGCCTACCTATTTACGTCTAAAATCAGGATTGGACGATCGACATCTAAAAATATCAACTCATATTCAGAGTAACAAAAGTCGGACATTAATTATGGGAGAACAAAAATGTATCGGTATCCTCACTAGCGGGGGTGACTGTGCAGGCTTAAACGCAGTTATTAGAGCCGTTGTCTACCGCGCAACGGGAACTTACAATTGGAAAGTGATGGGGATTCGTCAAGCTACCAACGGATTGATGAGTCGTCCCCCTCAAGCAATTCCGTTGGATATTGAGAAAGTAGACTCGTGGCTCACCATTGGCGGTACGATGCTAGGCACGACAAATAAGGGCGATCCTTTTGCTTTCCCCATGCCGGATGGGACTCTACGCGATCGTTCTGACGACATCATCGAAGGCTATCATCAACTAGGCCTGGATGCCTTAATTGGCATTGGTGGCGACGGCAGTCTCGCCATTCTGAGGAAGATTGCTCAACACGGCAATTTGAATTTAGTGGCTATTCCTAAAACTATAGATAATGATGTCGGAATTACCGAGCGTTCCATCGGTTTTGATACTGCGGTCAATATTGCGACTGAAGCACTGGATCGCTTGCATTTTACTGCGGCAAGTCACAGTCGCGTCATGATTGTTGAAGTCATGGGACGCGACGCGGGACATATTGCGATTAGTGCCGGAATTGCTGGGGGAGCTGATATAATTCTGATTCCAGAAATCCCTTACACAATTTCCAAAATCTGTGCCCAAATCCAAGAACGCCAAGAGCGGGGAAAAAACTACTGTTTAATTATAGTAGCGGAGGCCGTTCGCACTGAAGAAGGCGAGTTAATAATGCACACAAATCGCTTAAGTCAAAGTCGATTAGGCGGAATTGGTCAGTATTTAGCTGATACAATTTCTGAGTGCAGCGGTGCAGAAACTCGCGTCACTGTTTTGGGACATATTCAACGCGGAGGAACTCCTTCATCGCTAGAAAGATTAGTTGCTTCTGCTTTTGGCGTCGCAGCAGTTGATTTAATTGCCGAAGAGAAATACGACTGCATGGTATCTTGGCAAAAACGGGAAGTTGTGAGCGTTCCTCTGGAAGATGCGATCGCCAAATACAGACCTGTAGACTTCGATGGTACTCTAGTTAAAACGGCTCGCGGTTTGGGAATTTGTCTGGGAGACTAAACAATTACCCGTCCGATTTCTCAAAGATTTAGTCCGGGACGCACTCAGAACCAAGAAACCGGGTTTTTCTACCGAGACTGAGGGTTTTAAGCCAGTGTATTGTCGTAAAAAAACCAAGGTGATGACCAAGAATTTCTTCATGTGGTATCCGCCACGTGATTTATCCGTGGAATCAATCCAAAATCGAAAATCGAAAATCCTCCAGCCCCCGCTTTTATCCGTGGGGTCGCCTCGAAAATCTAAAATCTAAAATCTAAAATCGATTGACCGTCTGTGCTTCCAGGACTAATATTAACCTGGAAGCAGTGACGTTTCAACTCTTTAGTGTAACTTGCAATCAGTTCCGAGCGAGTATCGACCCAGAGTGCGATCGCACTCGGAACTACAAAATACCGCAACAAGTGGAAAGGTGAGAAATTGACACCATTTACTACAGAAATTAGAGTGCGACATTATGAAATGGATGCTCTCGGTCACGTAAATAATGCTGTTTACCAGCATTATTTAGAACACGCTGCGATCGAACATTTAGAACATTTGGGATTTACTCTCGATCGCTACCGGGAATTGGGCGGTGTCTTTGTAATGCGACGGATAGAGATTGACTATTTGCGATCTGCAGCCTCGGGCGATCGATTGGAGATATCCACTTGGATCGAACAAATGCGAGGCCCGCGCGCTGTCCGCCGCTACGAAATTCGCTTGGCTGGAAGTGACGAAATATTGTTAAAAGCAGAGGCGCTTTGGGTTTGGGTTGAAGTGACCACCATGCGCCCGCGAGCAATTCCTAAACAAATAATTGATATTTTTAAAGCGCAGTTTCAAGCATTACCAACATAAAGCCAAAATCAACTATTCTGTTGGCAACATCCTGTAAAAATCTCTGGGTTTGTAGTGAGGGCTTCAGCCATTCATTCCGCCTTTGTAGAAGTACAAAAAGTTGATTGTCGCCGGGGCCGGAAATCCCGATCGCAAAAAGTCGGATCGCCCGCCTGCCAGTTTGGATGCCGCAGAGGTACGATGGAATAGAGGGAGGGAGGCCAAGCCCGGTAAGGTTAAGCTTGGCGACAATACCCACAGGAAGGGAAAAATGACACTTAACTTGCGGCGACCGATTTTGATAGGCGGAATAGGACTTTCAGCAGCGCTGTGGCTGCTGGAAACTCTACAGCATTCGGGTTCAGAAATGGGCGAAACGGCACTCATCGGCTTGGCGGCTGCCGGTGCGGGGTATTGGTGGTGGAAACAACAATCCCCCAAACTGGAACTCGCACTCCCGCAACCCTTGGCCAACAGGGAAGCAGCCGAAAAAGCGATCGCGGCTTCCGAAGCGGCAATTAAATTGCTAGCCTCAGAAGCTCAAAACTCCGCCGATCCTGCTAATCTAACAGCAAAGCTCGATCGGCTCAGAAGCGAATTAGATAGACAAGATTTACGGATTACCGTAACTGGCGGCAAAGCTGTCGGCAAAACTGCCTTAATTCAAGTTTTAAATTCTAATTGGGCTTCTCAACACCCGCAAAAGCTTAGTTTACAAGAAACAGCAGCGCTGTTTGCTAATACAAATGCCGATGCCAAAATCGGCGGTGATTTAGTGCTGTTTGTGACAGCGGGCGACATCACAGATTCCGAATTTAAAACATTATCTCAGCTAGCGTCTGCAGGTCAGCGCGTGCTGCTAGTCTGGAACAAACAAGACCAATATTTGCCAGAACAGCAGTCGCAGGTATTGCACTCTTTGCAGCAGAAAATGCAAGGAATGTTGGGGACAGAAGATATAATTGCGATCGCAGCTTCTCCCAATTCTATTAAAGTGCGGCAGCACCAAGCGGACGGCACAGTTCAAGAACGCATCGAAAATCAAGTCTCTCAACTCGACGGGCTGACGGAAAGATTGACTAAAATCTTAACTGAAGAACGGCAACAGTTGGTCTGGGCGAGTGCAGTGCGCGAGGCTGCAAGTATCAAGCTAGAGGCGAAAACCTTATTAAATGCAGTCAGGCGCGATCGGGCAATTCCGATTATCGAACAATATCAGTACATCGCCGCCGCCGCCGTCTTTACTAACCCGGTTCCCGCTTTAGACTTGCTAGCAACAACCGCCATCAGTACCCAACTCGTAATCGACCTCGGCGCTATCTACCAGCAAAAGTTTTCCTTAGAGCAAGCTAAGACAGTAGCGGCAACTTTGGCAAGTCAAATGTTTAAATTGGGATTAGTAGAACTGTCTACTCAAACTATTACTGGACTGCTGAAAAGCAATGCCGTCACCTATGTAGCAGGAGGCGCGGTGCAGGGAATTAGTGCAGCCTATTTTACCAGAATAGCTGGACTAAGTTTAATTGAATATTTCCAAAGTCGAGAAGGGGAAAATGCTGCAATAGGCATTTTAAATATCGACCAGTTGACTAAAACTTTGCAAGCCGTATTTACCCAAAATCAGCAAGTTTCTTTCTTGCAATCTTTCATCAACCAAGTGGCGAGTCGCCTTTCCTCTCAGGTATCTGGGCCCGAAACCGTTAAGTCGGCGGTCAATTAAGTAAAATCAAGGAACAGGCTTTCCGGCCTGTTCCACAAGACAGTTTTTTTGTTGTGGAAGAACAGGCAAGATGCCTGTTCCACAAAAATTTTTTTGTTATTGTGGAACGGGCATCTTGCCCGTTATTGTGGAAGAACAGGCAAGATGCCTGTTCCACAAAAATTTTTTGTTATTGTGGAAGAACAGGCAAGATGCCTGTTCCACAAAAATTTTTTTGTTATTGTGGAAGAACAGGCAAGATGCCTGTTCCACAAATTTTTTTGTTATTGTGGAAGAACAGGCAAGATGCCTGTTCCACAAATTTTTTTTGTTATTGTGGAAGAACAAGCAAGATGCCTGTTCCACAAAAAATTTTTTGTTATTGTGGAACGGGCATCTTGCCCGTTCAATATTTTTTGGAAATTTTACCAATAAAAAATTATAAATTTATGAAAAATTGTATTAAAATAAGAAATAGGATTTATAATTCGACGATCAATTATACCTGCTTAAACAAGCCGATCGCCAATGGCTGACAATTCCCTTCAAGAAAATCGCTTATCTCTTGCCCGCGCCAGTTTGCGCGAAGCCCTGGCGCGCTATTCCCACCTGCGCCAAGGGAAAAAAAACTCGAATAATACAGAATTAGAAGCGGCGCTGCAATATCAGTTAGATATCTTAACTTCCACCTCAGAAAAACTAGACCACAACATAATCCGCATTGCTACTTTCGGCTTAGTCAGCCGTGGCAAGTCAGCCGTATTAAACGCGCTTTTAGGTCATAAAATTTTGCAAACAGGCCCTCTAAACGGCGTGACTCAGTGGCCGCGTTCCGTGCGTTGGAGTGTGCCTTTATCCTTCCTTGACAACGAGGAATCCCCCCAACCCCCCCTTGGCAAGGGGGGGCTTATGGAACCTCCCCTTGGCAAAGGGGGGAAAGGAGGGGTGCAAGTAGAATTAATCGATACTCCGGGACTTGATGAAGTTGGCGGCGAAGTGCGCGGCGAAATGGCGAAACAAGTAACTCGCCAAGCTGACTTAATTCTGTTTGTCGTTGCAGGCGATATCACCCGGACTGAATATCAAGCGCTGTGCGAATTGCAAACAGCTCAAAAACCGGTGATTTTAGTTTTTAATAAAATTGACCTGTATCCAGAATTAGACAGAAAAGCTATTTACCAAAGTTTGCAAGCGCTGGGAAATTCTGAAGAGTTAGCAGCCGCTGCGGTAATAGAGGAAACAGATAGCGAAAATTTGTCCGATCGCCCAAACAACTCCTCCCATAAATCTACTGTAAAATCACCGCCTAAAACTTCCAAATCTTTAGAAATAGTCATGGTAGCCGCCGAACCAGCGCCGGTGCAAGTGCGGGTGGAATGGCCAGACGGAAGAGTCAGTCACGAATGGGAGTCGCCGCCCGCGCAGATAGACGAACTAAAACATAAAATTTTGACAATTCTTAACAGAGAAGGTCGATCGCTCCTCGCTCTAAATGCTTTAGTTGAAGCTAGAGATGCCGAAGCAAACATTGCCCGTCACGTTCTCAAATTGCGACAAACAGAAGCCGAAGATTTAATCTGGCAATTTGCAAAATATAAAGCTTTGGCTGTGGGTTTAAATCCCGTGGCCTTCTTGGATGTAATGGGAGCAAGTGTCGCAGATTTAGCGTTAATTCGCTCTTTATCGAGACTTTACGGCTTACCTATGACTGGTTACGAAGCCGGGAAACTTTGGCAGACTATTTTCTCCAGCGCTGGCGGCGTACTTTTGGGAGAATTGGGTAGCAGTTTTCTGTTGGGATTTGGCAAAACTGCGGCCGCTGCGGCCCCGCACATCGGCTTTTCTACTTTTGCCGGAGTTGCTGTCACTCAAGCTAGTTTAGCAGCTTACGGCACCTACGCTGTCGGTCGCGCCGCCCAAGTTTACTTAGAAAAAGGCTGCACCTGGGGCCCCCTGGGACAAGATACGGTAATTCAAGAAATTCTCGCCACCATCGAGCGTAATACAATTATCGATCGCCTGCAGCAAGAGTTTAAAATTGGCAATCAAAAATTGCCCTAGTAGTTGAGTAGGGTACGTCAGCAGATGGTTATTTCTTAATAATCGAAGAGCTAGCATCTGAGTCACCCTAATGCTTTTCTTCTTACACAATGGTCAAAAAAGTATGCAACTGTAGGTAAACTCCCAACCACCATACTCATCAGTAATTCCCAATTCTAAAATCGAAAATCCAAAATCTAAAATCTAAAATCGTATTACCGTCTCGCGATTCTAACACCTTCTCTAAAATGAGCGATGGTCGCAATTACCGCTATAGAAAAGTAAAATATTCTAATCAGCCAAAAACAAACCCGCATTGACCAAGTAACAATAGTCGGAGCCATACCTGTTAGCTGTACAAATCTGGAATTAACTTTTTTTTCAAAGCTGTCAAGGTCTTTCATCTCCGATTGTTTAGTCGGAATAACGGGAAACTGACCAGTATATACGTAATAACCGATAAAACCCGGCAATCCTACTTTTCTATTCAAAAATGAATTAGTTAATGTTGCAGTTTGCGGCGGCGATAATTTATCCGATTCCTCTACTTTTTCCAGCCAAGAATTATATCTGATAGCTGGCGTAATCATAAAAACTAAGGGAACTATAACTATCAATAAAGCCGCACTAATTTGGCGGCCGTATTTAGGGTGTAGAAGCCTTGTCGCCACACCCACTCCCATACCGATAAATGCAAATACCAATATATTTAACAGTTCAATAATTTCTATTCCCCTCAACAAATCCCCGATAATCAGAATAGTATATAATAATTTGTCTGCCAGTAGCAGAGCTGCCCACTTGATTAGAATTGAAACGCCTACAATAGTAGCTACAATTGCTACATATCCGATGCCACCTAGAACGTACAGTAAAATCGAACTGGCTTGTTTGAATGATTGCATGGAATTATTCACTCTTGTGAAAGTTGAGGAGTCCGATTGACAAAAAAACTTGAAATTTTAGAGCAATCTGGAGTTCCTAATTTGACTTTTAAAATAGATTAGCTTGACATCTTGAAATCAATCTAAAATCTAAAATCTACAATCGATCGACAAGTTCCCGCGCCGCCGCTTTGGTGACTTGTGCGATCCGTTCCTTCACAACATCCTCTTCGTTAGCGCAGCCCTCGAAGAGGATCGCCCTATGGTCTGGTTCTTGTTCGCGATCGATCCCCAACCATAAAAGATACTCGATATTACCCGCCGGGCCAAGTAAAGGCGACCACGTTAAACCACGTTGCTGCCATCCTAAAGCTGTGGCTGCCTTCCACACCTGAAAAATCGCATCAGCTTGAGTTGCTGAGTCTCGCACTACCCCTTTTTTCCCGACTCTCTCGCGCCCTACCTCAAACTGCGGTTTTACCAGCAACACTGCTTCTCGCGGTGGTACCAACAATTCCCACAGCGCGGGTAAAATCTTATCCAGCGAAATAAACGACACATCTACTACCGCCAAATCTGCATAAACCCCTCTGGGCAAAGAATCTTGCTCCCCTCCTTGACAAGGGGGGGCTGGGGGGGGTGAATTTTGCTCCCCCCCTTGACAAGGGGGGGCTGGGGGGGGTGAATTGCCGTAAAGCTCAGCAGCAGTCATGTACCGCAAATTGGTGCGTTCTTTCAAAATTACCCTCGGATCGTTACGCAAGCCCCAATCTGCTTGACCGTAGCCAACATCTACACCGTAGACTAAGGCTGCGCCGGCTTGCAGCAAACAGTCGGTAAAACCGCCTGTGGAAATGCCGCCGTCGAGACAAATTCTGCCTGCAACGGGAATCGCAAAAACTTCTAAAGCTTTGGCTAATTTGTCGCCACCTCTAGAAACATAGCGCGATCGCTCTTTGATCTGAATCTTTGCTGAAATATCGACCTCAGTGCCAGGTTTGTCAACTATCTGTTGGTTGATGGAGACTTTCCCAGTCCGAATCAAGGCCTGAGCTTGCTGTCTGGAACTGCACAAATCTAGGCTGACCAATAAAGTGTCTAGTCGCTGTTTAGCCAAGGTTTTTAATCTGTACGGATAGGGTTAAGAACAGTACCAGATTAGCACTTATATCATTTCCGGTTACACTCATACATGATGTTGACGGTTGACTGTTGACTGTTGACTGTTGACGCCGTGAACAGTTAACAGTGAACAGTGAACAGTGAACTCGGATTTACTATTCCGATGAAGAGTGGATTTGATATTACGCACAAGCCCGACTGCTAATTTTTGGCAATTATTTTGGTTTTTTGATCGTTGCGGGGCGATCGCCCCACCTCACATGATGTGACTGAGAACGCTCTGATTGTGTAGTTTTATCACAAATAAACATCCGTAGAATCACACAATAATTTTTGCGACTAGCGGATGATTTATATGCAGCTAACAGCGCTACAAATACCATCAGGGCGATCGACAATGAAAACAATTAACTTTCCTATCAGAAATTCTGGCAATTGTCAAGAAAATCCCCTCGCCTTCGTTAGCGGTGACATCATCCACATTCTTTACCCCAATGGCGAAGTAGAAGCAACAACCACCGCACAAATCGATCGGCGCCAAACCAAAAATCCCCTAGACAAATGCCTCGTCTGGGGATGTGTTGGCGATTTTTAACACCAGTTTCAAACAAGAATGCAATTATAGGGAAGCTCCAAACCCTTAATTCATCAGCCATTCCCAATTATTCAAATCTTTAATCTCTAATTTTTAATCTATAGCGGTTCTCAAGCGTGGTGAGGTATGCCCTATGCCCTATGCCCTATGCCCTATGCCCTATGCCCTATGCCCTATGCCCATGAGTACCTCATCTTTCTGAGAAAGGCTATATAATTTTTAATCTGAAATCTTTAATCTAAAATTGTCTAACCCATAAAAAAAGATCGCTTGGAGGCTGTGAGGCCAAAAAAAGCGATCGATCCAACTGCTGCTAAGTGCAAGCAACAAGCGCAATTTGCTACTAAAATAACTAGCAAATTGACTTAAATATCTTGTTCGCTCAATTCGCGAATCATGTAATCAAAAGGCTGATCCAAAAAAGGCCCCACAGACAAGCCAGCCGCTTCCACCTGAGCCTTAACCATCTCCTTCATAATGCTAATCCCCATCACCGTCGGGCCAATGGGAACGCTTAGAGAATTGTAAGTTTCTCGCAAACCTTGCAGCACGCGCTCGTCGAGCACGTCCGTACTTCCAGCCACCAGGGCGTAAGTAGCATAGCGCAAGTAGTAGTCCATATCCCGCAGACAAGCCGCGTAGCGACGAGTCGTGTAGGCATTTCCCCCGGGACGGATCAGTTCCGGCTGTTCAGCAAATAGCTGGATACCAGCTTGCTTGACAATTGCCGCAGCATTGCTGTTAATCGCAGCCGCCGCCTGTACCCGTGCCGTGCCCGTTGCAAAATAAGATTTCAACCGATCGATACCATCTCGGTCTAAATACCTACCAGCAACATCATAATTTTCAATCAGGCTCGTCACTGCATCGCGCATAAGTTTCTCTCCCAAAAATCTTTATCAATACTTTGCTATCTGAGACAGACCGCCTATTGTAGACTACTACAAATCGGCGTTTGATTAAGATTTGAGATAGGATTTTCACCAAGGGTAGTCTATCCCCGGCAAACAGTCGTAAAATTCAGCCGTTTGCCTTGTATGTTCAGCCGAAAAATAATCCACAGGGCAAGCATCTCAAACTGCCGGGCCGCACTGGGCCCCTATTTCTAAATTTTGTAGCCATAGATACAAAATAGTGGCTACTGAAGGCCTACGATCGCCCAAACAGTCTGAAATCGGCAGATCGCCAAGACACAACCAATATCAGGAGTAAGTCATGTTCCAGACACCCCAAGAAGCCTTAAACTACATACAAGAAAATAAAATCCAGATCGTTGACCTCAAATTCATCGATATGCCGGGGATCTGGCAGCACCTTTCCCTGTACCACGACCAAATCGACGAAACCGCATTCACCGACGGCGTACCCTTCGACGGTTCCAGCATAAGGGGCTGGAAAGCCATCAACGAATCAGACATGACGATGGTCATCGATCCGACCACCGCTTGGATGGACCCGTTCATGGCAGAACCGACCATCAGCTTCATTTGCAGCATCAAAGAACCCCGCACCGGCGAACCGTACAGTCGCTGTCCCCGCACCATTGCCCAAAAAGCCATAGACTACTTGCTTTCGACCGGTCTCGGCGATACAGCATTCTTTGGCCCGGAAGCAGAATTCTTTATTTTTGACGACGTTCGCTTCGACCAAACCCAAAATTCCGGCTACTATTACGTAGATTCGATCGAAGGTCGTTGGAATTCAGGCAAAGAAGAAGCAGGCGGCAACCTCGGCTATAAACCGCGTTACAAAGAAGGTTATTTCCCAGTAGCACCAACCGATACCTCTCAAGACATGAGAACGGAAATGCTGCTGACAATGGCCAAATGCGGCGTACCCATTGAAAAGCACCACCACGAAGTCGCCACCGGCGGTCAATGCGAACTCGGTTTCCGCTTTGCCACTTTAGTACAAGCAGCCGACTACTTGCTGACTTACAAATACGTCATCAAAAACGTCGGCAAAAAATACGGCAAAACCATCACCTTCATGCCCAAACCGCTGTTTAACGACAACGGTTCCGGGATGCACGTTCACCAGTCGATTTGGAAAGACGGCAAACCTCTATTTGCAGGCGATCAATATGCTGGTTTCAGTCAAATGGGACTGCATTACATCGGCGGCATTCTCAAGCACGCACCGGCACTTTTGGCAATCACCAACCCCACGACCAATTCTTACAAGCGTTTAGTTCCGGGCTTTGAAGCCCCTGTAAACTTAGCTTACTCTCAAGGGAATCGATCGGCATCAGTGCGGATTCCGTTGTCGGGAACCAACCCCAAAGCCAAGCGGTTAGAATTCCGCTGTCCCGATGCCACATCCAACCCCTATTTAGCATTTGCAGCCATGCTGTGCGCTGGCATAGACGGCATCAAGAATCAAATCGATCCGGGCGAACCTTTGGACGTGGATATCTACGACCTTTCCCCTGAAGAATTGAGCAAAATTCCTTCTACTCCCGGTTCCTTGGAAGGCGCTTTAGAAGCTTTAGAAAAAGACCACAGTTTCTTAACTGAAACCGGCGTATTTACCGAAGACTTCATCCAAACCTGGATTTCCTACAAACTCGATAATGAAGTCAACCCAATGCGGCTGCGTCCTCACCCCTACGAGTTTGCTCTCTACTACGACTGTTAGAAAATTAAAAATTAAAAATTAAAAGTTAAAACTGGTAATTATACCATTTTTAACCGAGAATTTTTAATTAATAAGAACGCCGCCCTTAAAAGCGGCGTTTTTTTCGAGTTTAGAACTTCTGGATTAACGCCCAGACTCTCCCGTTACCCGACACTATCTGGGCAACGCTGTTAGTAGTAGGGCCCATTGTAGCCTCAGAGACATCCTCTACAGCCCATTTATTTGCTTTCTCATCAACAATAAACAAATCGTCAGCGGTAGTGCCTTCCTGAACCCGATATATCTTATTCAGAATGAAACGCTGCCGCGCCTCAGCTTTTGGTATGCCAACCACATCATCTGGATCGACAGAAATGGCACTGCCTTCTTTTAATGTACCTTTCGAGTTGCTTAAATTGCGATCGCTCTTTTCTGCTTGCAGACTATGAATCTGTACACAAGACTCTCTCTCAGAGATATTCAAGACACCAGCTAGCGCCACACTTTTTTCCAAACCTAGAACCGCTGCAAAAGCCATCAAAATTAGCAAAAACTTGAAATGATTCATTATATTTATGCTCCTTTGTTTGTAAGATTCTGCACTCATTCTAAATTAGCAATTAGCAATTAACAATGACTAAACAATGTCCGATATTTTTGTGATGATCCGCAATCAGAGTAACGTCGCCATGACTTCAGTTGAGGGCATTGCCTTTGTCACTTTACTAACTCAAGAAGGACGAGTGCTCGCCGAGGAGACAGTTGACCTGTTTGAGGCAGATGTGAATTTTGATAACCTGACGCAGGGAAAATATACTGTAGTTGTCAGGCACGAAGGCGTTGAACCTCGATCGGCAACCTGTAGTGTTACAATCACCGATGAAGATAAAGTAATCATGCTGACATTTGTTTACTTGGAACTAGAACGGGTGCTGCTGGGCATTCAAACTTCAACAGAAGAAAGACTATGACTGTGAAAGTTACTCCGCCAAATTCAATTAAAATGTTTCGCTATCGAGTACATTTCTTGGCAAAAGACCTCTGGAGGGAAAAAAACCCCATTTGTCGGATGAATCTGGCTTTACAGTTAGCCGATGTGGCGACAACTCTGGCTAGATTAGAAGTAGAAGAGGCGCGAAAATTTCAACAAGAGTCTGCTAGTGTTGAGGCCCAAGACTCGACGGAACCTGAAAAGTTTTGAGTGTATGAGGTTGCTTTCTGCGATCCGCGTAACCCTTGCGTGATAGCATCTCAATGAAAGCAGCCAACCTAGAAATTGGAGTTTTGAGGCAGGAGTTTTGAGGCAGGAGGCAGGAGGAAAGAGGAAGAAGGAAGGAGCCAGAAGAAGTGTTTTTACAATTATGAGATGCTCCCCCTTGCGTGATAGCAGTTTAAAAAAATAATCAAACTATAGAAAAGCTCCAAACCCTGATAGTCATCAGTCATTTTTAATCTAAAATCTACAATCTAAAATCTCAAATGGTATGACTCGCAACTCAAAACTATTGTCATTGGTTGAGCTAGTAAAAAACTTGTCTGTATAAAATTCAATCTCCGTGCTAAACAATAACTTTCTGCCTTGCGAGTGAATTAGGAAGCCGAAAAACTGCGTTACACTTATATAGGTATCTTTACAAAACAACATAAAAGCATGACTGTTGCCTATCCCCGCAAGCTGCGGAACGCTATGGGAGCGCGCGAAATTTTAGCTAATGTAGTGCGCGATCGCGAAATTCACCTGATCACCCTCAACCGCTATCGCTACAGCGAACAGCGCAGTTGCAAAGACCTCACCGACTTGATCGAACGGCTAGACGGGGAACCCGCCGAACTCGTGCGCGACCTCTCCCGGCACATTTCCGACGAAGCGCGGCACGCCATGTGGCTCACCGACTTGCTGGTAGACATCGGCCAAAATGTGGGAACGCCGCCGGGAGTCTCCTATATTGACGAATTTGAAAGGTTGCTCGACAGCGAGCAAAAAGACCCCACCAAAGACCGCGAAGACTTTGTAATTTCTTCCCTCGCCGCGATTAACGTCACCGAGAAGCGGGGATGCGAATATTTCTCAGCGCACATCCACGCCCTCAAACAGGCTCCCCAAACCGACGAAAACGTCAAAATCCGCGAAACCATCGAAAAGATTTTTCCCGAAGAAGCTGGTCACGTCCGCTGGGGCAACCGCTGGCTGGCCCAAATTGCCGACAAAAGCCCGGAACACCGCCAGAAGGTGGAACAGGCAAAGCGCAAGTATGTGGCGATCGAACAAGCAGCATTTGAATCGGGAATGGATATCATGCTGGGGGCAGAACTGCGCCGCGTCACCCGCCTCGTGGACATTGCCAACACCATGCCGATGTGGGAACGCCCGCAATACCTGATGGAACGTTTACCCAGAACCCTGCTCGCCCCCGACCTGCAAATGACCAGAGTCGATGTAGCTCAGCGCGCCTGGAACCGCGACCCGCAGGCATTTGTGGAGAAATTTGTGCCGATGTTCCTCAACGGCTTGAATACCATTGAGAAGAAGCCGGCGGCGACTAAGCCCAAGGCTTAAATTCGATCGCGCACCTGGTTGAAACCGCTTTGCCAGTCAAACTTGCGTCTGCCTCCGCAAACAAGCGAGATATACTGGTTCCGAGGCATAGCCTCGGAACCAGTTATTTAAAGTCATAATTTTAAGCTTTAGCCAGTAAACTGATTATTGGAATAGTTTTCCATCTAAATATAATCGTCAGGAACCTCAGCCCTGACGGCATGAGGCTTGAAGGAGAAATCTAACAAGCCGTTCTGACCAGCCTAAGTCTTAACTGACTACGTTTTTTGAGTCACGACACCGGGAGAATGCGTAGCTAGTTCCTTGCTCTGTCGCTGAAGGTTAAACAGTTCTAAGGTCACGCTTTACAGTGCTTTCAGCCTAACAAGCTCTCAAAACATTGGCGAAGCTAACTTTACTCCGAAAGGAGATTGAGGCAACCATACCTCATCGGAGGGGCAACCATACCCCTCCATCCCGCTGCATGTTTTAACTCAATGTAAAGCCGTCCTAAAAGGACGGGGTTTCAAACCCATATTTCTGATGACTACCAGCGAGCCGAACATACAAACAGCTTCCGCAGAAAGCCTCTCAAGTGAAAGTGCGATCGCCTCCGAGCAGGTCGAAAAAGCCACAGCCGTCACCTATGCAGAAGAAATTGAAACTGTCATCGCCAGCATGGCTGTAGACCAAAAAGTGATGGTTGGTCAAAGTGAAGCTGGCGGACATCTTTGGAAGTTCAAGTACGGCAGTGTCGAAGTGTTCGTGCAACTTACGGGCGAAACCGAAGATGATACTTTGGCTGTTTGGGCTTTTGTACTGCAGTTGCCAGCGAAGAATGAAGCTCAATTAATGCGGAAAATTCTAGAAATGAATTGGCTGTCTACTTTAGAATCTCATTTTGCCATTGTTGATAATCAAGTTGCCGTAGTATCGACTCGGACGATGGCGGAAATCTCGGCCGGGGAAATTTCTCGGGTTATTACTATTGTCGCCACGATCGCCGATGATAATGACGATATTTTGCAAGCAGAATTCGGTCAGTAGTCATTAGGGTGCGCGACTTTTGAGCGAGCCACACTCCGCTAAATTATTGGCCGTCGCGCACCTGACATTCAAGTAGCGTGCGCGAGTTTTGGGTCTCTTTATTTAAATAGAAATGGTTTTACAGATGAAGCCATACGATCTAATTCTCCTTTGTTGTGTTTGAGAAGATTATGTCCCCATAACTCATTTGTGTTGTCAGAACAATCTTTTGCAAGACCTTCTCCAATCTCCTCAAAAGTCTTTTTGATGTCTGTCCTTAGATTCTCTGGTTCAGATAGCACTCCCAGCACGAATACTCTTGCTTTTATATCATCTGGAATATGACTTTCTACATAACTCAACCGATTTTCATCATCATCGAAATCAATGAGCAAAACCATCATTCTTTGTGGTAATTGTCGCATTTCAGACGCATACTCCTTCGTGAATTCCTCCACAGTTTTTATCCAACCACCACGAAGTGGCAGGACTTTAACAGCACGGTTATTAAGGTTTGGCGCCAGAAGAAATCCGTTGACAATCTGGCGATTAGCATCATCTTCGGCCAACACATGAATGTGCGGTTGATACTTATTACTCATAGCTCTATGTCGCCACCAATCAAGGCATTTATCAGGTCGCCTTTAACAGATATCTCACTCAGCGGTCTGACTAAAGTTGGCTCTAAGTGGCTTTTGCGATCTAATACAAAGGTATTTTCATTTGAAAACTTGCGGATTGCTTCAGGATTATGCGATGTCACTAAGATTTGACCGCTATTTTTAAATGAGCGTCGCAGAGACATGACAAAATATCCCACCTCCGATAAGGATAGATAGTTATCTGGCTCGTCCCAGAAGCAAAAAAGTGGGCCATAAAATTTGTTGGCAGCCAAGACAACAGCGCAAAGAAAAAAGCATTTCTCCCCGTCAGATAAGTCATTAAATTCAATACTCAGATTCGCATTATTTGCTTCAAACCGAACAATCATACTTTTCGAGTCTTTGCCGATTAGTTCATTCAGAAAATCCTGAATGTCAGGCATCACTTCTCGGAGATATTTATCAACCTGTGTGTAGGCCGCAGGATAGCGACTCAGTAAGCCCGAAACCCACTCCCCAAAGTTTGAACCATCTCGCTTTGGCTCCAAAGTTTCACCGTTTGAGTCTCCCGTCATTAAGGTGGGAATCGGGGCTAAAATGATCGTGCGAGCCAGCCAAGTCTTGAAAATATGAAGCGGATCAGTCTCAGATTGCTCCTGAATTACTGGCAGGGCAACAAGATGCCAATCTACCCGAAACTGAGCTTCACGATTGGGGGAGCTGGTGTGAAGAGTGACTTGGGCTTCTTTTCGAGAGTAAATTGGATCTCCTGCAACTAGCAGTTGCTCTTCAAAAACTCGAAGCTCTCTAAATTTTTCTGGTAAATCTAAGGCAAGGACATATTTGTATAATTTATCTTCGAGTAATACTTCTATTTCAAACCGGATGGGAACATCAGACCTTCCACGAGCGAAATCTTTCGAGCTAATAAGGTTAAGTTTTTCAAGGTCGCGCATTCTATTGATGCCTCGACAAATCTTCTGAAGGACTTCTAATGCAGAGGCAGTAGTTGATTTACCTGCACCATTTTTTCCAATCAAGAGAGCAGATGGCATCCCCTTTATGGGCAGTTCAAAGTTTTCTAGGCATCTGAAGTTGTGTACATATAGTCTTTGGAGCATAGCAAAACAATTCCAAGGAGTGGGAAGTTAAAAAACTTTTTGAACTTTTTGAAGTGCTTAATTAGGGAATAGGCATTGCCATAAACTTCCAAAAAGTTCGGGTGGTTTTCTGAGCTAGAGAGGGATGAGTTGCCGAACAATTAATCCCCGCCGCCAACTTTTACCTCCTACTCGTCAAAAAACACCACAGCCCCAAATTTACTCCGTACTTAAAACTTAATATGCAGGCCCTGCGATCCAAGCAATAGTGATTCCCAGCCCCAAACCGACAAGCACTTGAAAAGGAGTGTGTCCCAGCAACTCTTTCAGGCGAGCTTCATTAAGGTTGTGATCTTCCTCAAAAAACTCGTCAATAATTTGGTTGAGGATGCGAGCTTGCTTGCCTGCTGCTTGGCGGACGCCTGCTGCGTCGTACATCACAATAATTGCAAAGATCGCAGCGATCGCAAAATCCGGACTTTCCCATCCCATCGTTTGTCCCACTCCAGCAGCCAAAGCGCCCACAAAAGACGAGTGAGCGCTGGGCATTCCCCCCGTTGTTACCAAATACCGAAGATTAAACTTGCGGTTTTTGACCAACTCGATCGGCAGCTTCATGATCTGAGCCGCCAGACAAGCGAGCAAAGCAACCACAAGTACATGATTGTTTAAAATGCCGCTGCAAATTTCCTGCATAGTGTTTAGTATTTCTAGTTACTGCGGCTGGTAATATAATCGGCGATCGCCAGCAGCGGTAGAGCTTTGCTCCCAAACACTGCCAATTGAGCCTTAGCATCAGCCACAAGCTGCGAAGCTTGGCGCCGCGACTCCTCAATTCCCCACAAACTCGGATAAGTGACTTTTCCTGCTTGAACATCTTTGCCAGCAGTTTTGCCCAGTTGTTCTTGGGTAGCAGTGATATCCAGAATGTCGTCAATGATCTGGAAAGCCAGCCCAATATTTTGAGCAAAACGAGACAGCCGCTGCAAATCGGCAGCCGACGCCCCAGCCAGAATTGCCCCACAAACTACGCAGGCCTCTAACAGCGCCCCTGTTTTGTGAGCGTGAATGTAATTCAAAGTTTCCAGAGAAACATCTGTCTTTCCTTCCGATTCCAAATCAACCACCTGACCGCCTACCAATCCAGCAGCGCCCGATGCCCGCGCCAAATGGGCGATCGTCCGCAACACCTGCTGGGGGGGTACGTTCTCAGTTTTAGTCGCGATAAATTCAAAAGCATAGGTCAACAAACCATCGCCAGCCAAAATGGCGATATCTTCGCCGTAGACTTTGTGGTTCGTCAGTTTGCCGCGCCGGTAGTCGTCATTGTCCATTGCCGGCAAATCGTCGTGAATCAGCGACATCGTGTGGATCATTTCCAAAGCGCAAGCTGTCGGAATTGCCATAGATGTAGTGCCGCCGGCCAGTTCGCAGCTAGCCAGACACAGGATCGGACGCAGGCGCTTGCCCCCCGCTAGCAGCGAGTAGCGCATTGCTTCGTAGATTTTCTCTGGGTAGATGACCGGCAGTGCACTGTCGAGAGCTACCTCGATCGCCTCTTTTCGCTTGACTAGATAAGTAGATAAATCGAAAGAGGATTCCGGTTGGGACGAACCCATTTCTGTTGCCAATACCATCCCTTGCTCTCTTGTACTGAATAGTTATGTGGGATATTGTGAGCCGTTCGGGTCGCATAGTACCGACTTTTACGGCAGCAGTTGCTCGAACTCCGAGCATCAATTAATCATTCTACGGGTGTTGTTGCACAGAAAATCTTTGAGTTTTAATAACTTTGTCAAATTACCAGTCAATCTAAAATTGACAATCTCAAATCTCAAATCTCAAATCCGCTAATGTGTCTGGCGACTTCCAAAAACCGCTGCACCGCCGCCGTTGGATCGCTGCGCCAAATTAGAGCGATCGCCACAATGCAGGTTGATTCTGGTAACGCTTTGTAAACAACCCCGCTGCGCTGGAAATTTTGCATCGACGCCGGGACGATCGCCACGCCCATTTCGGCGGCTACCAGACTCACAATGGTTTGCATTTGAATGGCTTCTTGAGCCTCGCGAGGGCTAAAACCTGCTTGCTGACAAAGACTGACGATCGCATCGTAGAGTCCCGGAGCCTGGGAACGCGGAAACAAAATGAACGGTTCCGTGGAAAGTTCACGTAATTCAAGATGCGTGCGATCGGCCGCCGGATGCGTTTCTGGCAGTGCCACTATCAGCGGTTCTCGAAAAACGATTTCAGAATTTATCCCGTCTTCCTCAACCGGAGGGCGCACGAAGCCGATATCAATTTGCCCGAACCGCAGCCGCTGCAACTGTTCGTTGGTCGTCAGTTCGTGCAGTTCGAGCTTAACGGCGGGACACCGAGTGCGAAAGGCCTGCAAAATGGCTGGAACCACGTTGTGTGCTGCAGAGCTCACAAAGCCGATCGTCAGTTGGCCGAGTTCGCCCCGACTGGTTTGTCTACCGAGTTGAATTGCTCGATCGACTTGCTGCAGAATTTTCCCGGCCTCCTCGAAAAAAACCTGTCCCGCTGCCGTTAAATGCACCGTCCGCTTGGTGCGGCGAAACAGTTGAAACCCCAACTCTGCCTCTAAATGCTGGATTTGTTGGCTCAGCGGAGGTTGGGCAATATGCAGTTTTTCGGCTGCGCGAGTGAAATTCAGTTCCTCTGCAACTGCAATGAAATAACGCAAATGCCGAAGTTCCATAGCTCCCCAATGATTTATATTTTAAAAGTATAAGTTGTTATTCAAACATATATTGGACATTAATGATGATATTTCATACAGTGATTAATAGGCGAAATTGAGAATCAAACAATGGCAAATTTGGATATCAAAGTTAGAGAAGCAGAGCTGGTAGATTTGGAACTAATTCTTGCTTTTATTTCGCAAAAATCAGAATTCGATGGAGTTCCACATCTTTTAGAAGCAACAGCCGATAAATTGAAGCAAACACTATTTGTCGAGTCTCCCCTAGTGCGAGTATTGTTGGCTGAAGTTGCAGGAACAGCGGTAGGCTTTGCTCTTTTTTATTCCTCCTCTTCCAGTTTATTGACCAGGAATTTCAAAGGTGGTACCCGCCACGTGATTTATCCGTGGAATCAATCCAAAATCGAAAATTGAAAATCCTCAAGCCCCCGCATTTATCTCGCGCAAGTCAATTCTAAAATCTAAAATCTAAAATCTAAAATCTAAAATCGATTGGCGCAGCCGTGTCTTTGGCTTGATGATTTATTTGTGCAAGCTCCTATGCGCGGTATGGGAGTCGGGACAGCGCTGTTAAAGTATTTGGCAAAAATTGCTGAGTCCACAAATTGCGGGCGGATTGAATGGACTGTTAATACTGCCAATGCGCCGGCAATTGCTTTTTATGAAAGGCAGGGAGCGCGGCTTTTGGAAAATATTAGGGTTTGCCGAATCGAGGGAAGTGCGATAGCCCAACTCGCTAACAAATAAGTGGGTGGGTTTTGTGAAGAAGGATTGTTTTTATTAACCGCAGAGACGCAGAGAACACAGAGAAAGAGAAGAAAGGTTCAGGGTAATTATCATGGCACAAAATTCTTGGAATTCAGCTCTTTATGAGCAAAATCATGCTTTTGTTTGGCAGTACGGCGAATCGCTTTTGGAGTTACTCGCTCCGAAGGCTGGTGAACAAATTCTGGATTTGGGCTGCGGTACGGGACAGTTAACTGAAAAAATTGCTCAAACTGGTGCTTTTGTGCAAGGTATTGATTCATCTTTGTCGATGATTTCCACGGCAAAAGTTAACTATCCTCACATTAACTTCTCTGTCGCAGATGCGAGGAGTTTTAAAGTAGAAGAGCCGTTAGATGCTGTGTTTTCTAATGCGGTTTTGCACTGGATTAAACAGCCGGATGCTGTGATTAATTGTGTGGAAAAAGGGCTGAAGCCGGGAGGGCGTTTTGTGGCTGAGTTTGGCGGTAGGGGGAATGTGGAGGCGATCGTCCGCGCACTTTTGAGTGTTTTGTCAGAAATTGGCTGTGAGGAGCCTGAAGCGCTTAATCCTTGGTATTTTCCGAGTATTGGCGAGTATGCTGGGCTTTTGGAAAAGCAGGGATTTGATGTGGGTTATGCGGTTTTGTTCGATCGCCCGACTCCCCTAGAAGGTGGCAGCGCGGGTATGGTAAATTGGATTGAGATGTTTGCTGGTGGGTTTTTGTCGGGGTTGTCTGATGATGTGCGATCGCAGGTAATTAACTCCGTTGCAGAGCGTTTGCGATCGGCGCTGTACCGCGATGGTAATTGGATTGCAGATTATCGGCGAATTCGCGTTGTTGCTGTCAAAAAAAATTCCTATTGAAATTTTCTATGAAGAGCAAAATTAGGTTAAAATAACCGGGCCCTGTCAAATTAAGTTGACACGCATTCTATGTCTACCTTAAAAGAACTTCAATCCATCTTCCAGCCTCCGACCTTTGCTAAGGTTGAGGAAGAACGCCGTCATCGCAAGCAGCGCCTTGCTGCCGCCTTACGTCTGTTTGGACATTTTGGGTTTAGTGAGGGCATCGCGGGACACATTACCGTCCGCGACCCTGAACACCTGGATTGCTTTTGGGTCAATCCGTTGGGTAAACATTTCAGTCTCATCCGGGTCAGCGACCTGCTGCTGGTGAACCATCAAGGTGAAGTTATAGAGGGGCACAAGCCTATTAACACGGCAGCTTACGCCATCCATTCTCAAATTCATGCAGCCCGTCCTGATGTGGTGGCAGCAGCACACGCTCATTCAATTTACGGCAAAAGCTGGTCTAGCCTCGGTCGTCTCCTCGACCCCCTCACCCAAGATGCCTGTTCCTTCTACGAAGACCACAGCCTGTTTGATGACTACACGGGAGTAGTTCTCGAACTTGAGGAAGGCAAGCGCATAGCAAGAGCACTAGGGGAGAAGAAAGCCATTATCCTCCGCAACCACGGTCTACTCACGGTGGGTCATTCAGTTGATGAAGCGGCTTGGTGGTTTGTGGCAATGGAACGTTCTTGTCAGGCGCAGTTGATGGCAGAGGCGGCTGGCACCCCCATCCTCATCGACTCCGACAATGCTCGTTTGGCGCAGCGCCAGGTAGGATCGCATCAGGTAGGCTGGTTTAGCTTTCAACCGCTTTACGAATTAATCGTACATCAACAACCTGAACTGCTGGAGTAAAGCAGGTTTGATGTATTTTGAATATAGGACTATTGAGAAAGATCCAGGAATCGGCAGTGATTGTTTCAACCACACTCTGTACAAAATAGAAAATAGCTAGGAGATAGATATGAAGGTAAATACACCGCTTTTATCAGAAAATGTTGGTCAACAAATCATCAATAAGGATAATGTCAATATTTTAGACCTGGACAGGGAAGAAATTATTAACCTGTTTAAATCTTATGGTTTCTTGCTGTTTAGAGGGTTTGAAAATAGTGTTGACACTTTTACCCAATTCACTAACTCCCTTAGTACAGATTTTCTAGATTACACCGGAGGCGTCTTTAATCGCCGAGTAATTAATGGAAATGCAACAATTTTAAGCGTAAATGATTTTAAGGACGAGATTAAATTACATGGAGAAATGTACTATCAGCAAGATATTCCGTTGATGCTTTGGTTCTTCTGCGCTCATCCAGCATCACAAGACGGTGAAACAATACTATGTGATGGTAGGCAATTATTTAATGAACTCAGTAGTCCACTCAAAGAGTTATTTAGCAATAAAAAATTAAAGTATTTTGGTCATTTGAATAAGGAGGGTTGGCAAAATAAATACAAAACCGATGATTTAAGAGTAGTAGAACAGAACTGTAGAAACAATAATTTACTATGGCAAATAAACGAAGATGAATCAATCGATCTTCAATTTATTTGTCCAGCCATACACCCAAGTAGATGTGGAAAATATCCGACCTTTATCAACAGTCTATTGGCAGCAAAACATATAAATCCAAACACACCTTGCTTTGATGATGATTCAGAAATTCCTGATGATATTGTTTCTGAGCTTAATGAAGTAGCTGAGAGAATAACTACAGAGATATCCTGGCAAACAGGGGATATCCTAATGGTTGACAATACTAGAATCTTGCATGGTCGAAGAGCTTTTTCTGATAATCAACGGGATATTTATTTGCGGTTATGTTCTCCAGCGTTTCCCTTCTAAATGCAACTCCCCGCAATCAGGGTAAGAGCATCTCAATCAGGCTTGGCACAAGGACTGGAGAATTTTCATCATGTAGTCATCATTCATCGCAGCTCGTAGTATTTTCTGTCGTAAGCTACGCTTGAGAGTGGTTGTTTGATTGACAGCATTAAGAGCCATCCCGCTGAATACAGCCAAGTTCCGAGGGCGGTTAAACGAGCGAATGCGACATTAAGGTTGATTAACAGCAGTAGGATGCGTCGCCACCCTTAAATATTCAACTAAAACAGCAGGAGTCCCGCACTCTAACGGTACTCCGTTGAGTGTCGGGAGGAATGCGCGTGAGGCTCAAGAGCTGAACAAATTATCTATAAACACAACAGAATTTCTTCGATACGTAATACAATCTTGTCATGAAACAAGTCCTGACAGTATCTTGCAAACTTCAAGTAACGCCTGAGCAGTTCATCAAAATTGATGCAACCCTTCAGGCGTTTGCGAATGCTTGTGAATACGTGAATAAAACTGTGCCGCCAACTCTGACAAATGAATTGGCGATGCAATATGCAGGTATATCACGATGTCAGAGATATGTTTGGACTTTCGGCACAGCTCGCAATCCATGCTATTAGACGGGTTTCTGGCAACAGAAAAACAGCTAAAAAAGATGGGAAGCCTGTTAACAAATTTGCTCCTACTAGCGTCACTTACGATACCCGTATCTTTTCTTTTAGGGAAAAAGATTGGACAGTAAGTTTGACCACTACTGGTGGTAGGGAACGGTTTGTATTGGCTATCGGAAACTACCAGCTTGGATTGCTGAAAAGTCAAAACCCCAAGACTGCTACTTTGTGCAAACGCAAAAATGGCAGTTACTATCTTAATATTCAGCTTGAATCTCAACCCGCAGAGCCTCCACCTTGCAATCAAGTTTTAGGTTGTGACTTGGGCAGGACTGATATAGCAGTTACTTCTGATGGAGATACATTTAGCGGTAAACAAATTACCAAAGTTAGAAATCATTATGCCAAGTTGAGAGCAAATATCCAGCGAACAGCCACGAAAGGCTCGCGTTGCTCTCGGCGTAGATGTCGAGAATTGTTGAAACGGTTGTCGGGTAAGGAAAAGCGCTTTCAGACCTTGGTAAATCACACTATCAGTCACCGTATCGTAACCAAGGCTAAGAACAAAAATCAAGTTATCGCTTTGGAAGATTTGACGGGAATTAGGGAGCGCACAAATCAGCAGCCACGCTCAAAAAAAGAGCGGAGACGATTCAATAGCTGGGCATTTTTTCAGTTGCGCCAATTCCTGATCTACAAAGCTATAAAGCATAGCGTAAAGATTTTGTTTGTGGAGCCTAGATACACTAGCCAAATGTGCCACAAATGCAATCATATTCACCCTTTACAGGGTGAATCTTATAGAAACGGTAAAAAGTTTGCTTGTGGTCATTGTGGATGGAAAGGTGATGCCGACTTAAACGGCAGTAAGAATATTGCTGCTATTGGGGCTTTCGTAAATAAGCCCGAAGGTTCGAGATTGTTTTGCAATGTGCAAGATCATTTCAGGGCTATTGAAAGCCCACACTGTACCTGTACTCAGGGAGCGTGCTGGGTAATTTACATCCGATATACCATCTCATAGCGACGCACCCTACTTCTGATCAGTTTGTCAGGCCACCACTGGTTGTCCTGAATTTAGAAACTCTGAACGGAAACAATGCTGCTTTGTAGTTCATTAGGCGTTACATCGTCTACAAAACCTAAAATCGCGTTAGAATTCCTGACTCTGATTAGAGTCCCTGAAACAGGTCCGCTAAATTCGCTGAGAAAAGCTGGAGGGAAGAATGCTTGTAAAGCTTGCGGCAAATCGAACCTAACTGTTAGTGTCACATTCTGTAGCGGCTCAAACACTATATCATTGACCGTTAAGTCACTCGCTAATCCAATGCGATCTAAATTAGGATCAAAACGTGCGATTCTATCACTAGAATTGATATCTGTAGTGGCAGGATCTATTCCCAGAACGCATAAATTATTGCCCAACTCACAATTTAATAAGTCTCTGCCCACGCCGCCAACCAGAGTGTTATTCCCATCTCCGCCGCCTAAAAGATCATTGCCTCTCCCCGCAAATAAAATATCATCGCCAGCGTCTCCAGTAAGGAAATCAGCATCTAGGCCACCACTGAGGCAGTCATTTCCCTCATTTCCATACAGGGCATCTCTTCCTTTTCCCCCAAATAAAGAATCGTTGCCTGCAAAACCTGTGAGAAAATCTTCCCCTTCATTTCCCAGGATTAACTCGCTAGCCCCTGAGCCATCTACTGTATCGTTGCCATCAAGCGCCCAAGCTCCTAAAGGGAAGCTGGTTATATCTCCAGAAAAAAGTTGAATTCGTTCCGAGGTGTTGTCGCCAATTAAACGCAATGTCCCTGACGCATCCGGTTTTAAAGCCATAGCTAAAATCTCTGTGTGTTGGTAGATTACTAACCCTACTAATTGAGCCAATAGTGGCTCACAAGTTGGCACCAATTCAATTAGAACCGTATTCAATATAACTCGAAACGGTATTTTCCAAAAGCATAGCAACAGTCATCGGCCCGATTCCTCCCGGCACCGGCGTGATAAATCCGGCTACTGTTTTAACAGCATCACAGTCCACATCTGGGGCAAAACAACTCGTACCGTCTGGATTGACAACGCCGAATTCGCGTTGTTGCTATCAATAATTTATCACGCTAAATTTTAGTAATTAGTGATTTAGATCCGAGCATGAAATCGCTACTACACCAACTTTAGTCCGCCGATGCGGACTCAAAGAGTAAATAATTTTACAGGACTTAGGCTACACAGTCAAATTTTACACGACTCATAGTAGTAAGGTGCGAAATACGCACCCTACTACTAGCGTTTCTGCGTAAGTCCTGTAAATATCAGGAGTTAATTTGTGGCTAACAATATGATAAGTTTTTTAGGTCTCCACTGGTTGTCTTGAATTTAGAAACCCTGAACGGAAACAATCCTGCTTTGTAGTTCATTAGGCGTTACATCCTCTACAAAACCTAAAATCGCGTTAGAATTCCTGACTCTGATTAGAGTTCCTGAAGCAGAGCCGCTAAATTCGCTGAGCTCATTTGGAGGGATGGATTGTAGTATAACTTGTGGCAACTCTCGCCTCAATGTTAGTGTCACATCCTGTACCTGCTCCAACACTATATCATTGACCGTTAAGTTACTCGCTAATCCAATGCGATCTAAATTAAGATCAAAACCTGCGATCAGATCACTAGAATTGATATCTGTATTGGCAGGATCTATTCCCAGAACGCATAAATTATTGCCAAACTCACAATTTAATAAGTCTCTGCCCAAGCCGCCAACCAGAGTGTTATCCCCTCCTGCGCCGGATAAAACATCATTGCCTCTACCCCCAAATAAAATATCATCGCCAGCTTGTCCACCAAGGTAATCAGCATCTAGACCACCACTGAGGCAGTCATTTCCAAAAGTTCCATACAGCCCATCTCTTCCTTTTCCCCCAAATAAAGAATCATTGCCGTCAAAACCTACGAGAATATCTTCCCCTTCATTTCCCAGGATTAACTCGCTACCCCCTGAGTTATCATATACTGTATCGTTGCCATCGAGTAACCAAGCTCCTAAAGGGAAATTGGTTAGAGCTCCAGGAGAAATTACAATTAATTCCGAGGTGTTGTCGCCAATTAAGCGCAATGCCCCTGATGGATCGGGTTTTAAAGCCATAGTTAAAATCTGTGTGTGTTGGTAGATTACTAACCCTACTTGAGCCAATACTGGCTCACAAGTGGGTCATAATTCAATTAGAACCGTATTCAATATAACTCGAAACGGTATTTTCCAAAAGCATTGCAACAGTCATCGGCCCGATTCCTCCCGGTACCGGCGTGATAAATTCGGCTACTGTTTTAACAGCATTAAAATCAACATCTCCGGCCAAACGACTCGTACCGTCTGGATTGATGACGCGGTTAATACCGACATCAATTACTACTGATCCAGGTTTGACCATATTAGGTGTAATCATTTCTGTGCGGCCGACTGCGGCTATTAAAATATCGGCTTGATTGGTAATCGATTCTAGGTTTTGCGATCGCGAATGAGCTACAGTAACAGTGCAGTCGGCTTCTAACAGCATCAGCGCCATCGGTTTACCTACCAAAATACTTCTGCCCAAAACAACGGCATTTTTTCCTTTTAAATCAATCTGGTATTCCTGCAATAACCGCATCACTCCGGCTGGAGTACAACTCCGCAAACCTTCCTCCCCGCGCACGAGACGGCCTAAATTTACAGGGTGAAGTCCGTCAGCATCTTTATCGGGAGCAATTTGGTACAGCAGCGAAATTGCATCTAAGTGTTCTGGTAGCGGTAATTGAACTAAAATGCCATCTACTCGATCGTCCTCGTTGAGTGCACGAATTGCAAGTTCTAGTTCCGCTTGAGTAGCGTTTGCGGGGTAATGCTGGCCGAAGGAAGCTATGCCAACTTTAGCGCAGGCTCGCTCTTTATTGCGAACATAGGCTGCACTAGCTGGGTTGTCCCCCACCATCAGCACCGCAAGTCCCGGAGGACGCCCCTTTTGGGGTTGTAGGGCGCGGACTCGATCGCTCAGCTCGCTTTGAATCTTTGTCGCTAAAGCTTTGCCATCTAGTATTTGAGCAGTTTTGGCATCCATTGTAGACTCTGGGTTAGGGGCTGACGATTTTAGATTTTAGCTTAATCCCCGTCAAGGACTCCACTAGAGAAATTTCTTACTTGCGATCGATTCTGGGGATTCTGTTAAAGTAAGTCGTATCTCACATCTCAAATGAGTTGACCAATGACTACTGCAAATAAGCAAGTTTGGGTTCAAAGATTCTGTACCAGCTCTTTGTCGCTAATCCTCGCCAGCGGTTTCTTCAGTTGCGGCAATTTACCCATGTCTCAACTCAATCTTGGTTTTAATGTGGCTAGCATTGGCGACGTTCAACAAAAGCGGCAAGTGGATGCTGAAGTTTATCTCCGGGGAAAGGTAGAAAATCGCGCTCCGTTTGTAGGGAATGCGGCTTATCAACTTGAGGATGGTACGGGCAGTATTTGGATTTTAACCAAGCAAGATTTGCCCCAGCTTGGCGATGAAGTGTTGCTCAAGGGAGAAGTCCGCTACAAGAGTATTACTCTGAAGGAATTGGCCGGAAAAGATTTAGGTGAAGTTTATGTTGAGGAAATGGAACAATTAAGGCGCACTCCCAGTTCAGACAAGGGGAAATAGGCATGGGTTATTTGTTATTTGTTATTTGTTATTTGATAATTGCTCTTGGTTCCCTCTTCCTTATTTATTTAATATCTGAGGCATACTCGATAATTAATCCGTGTATTCCTGTTAAATAACTAATGACTAATAACTAATGACTAATGACTAATGACTACTGACTACTGACTACTGACTAATGACTAATGAGTAATGACTAATGACTACTGACTACTGACTACTGACTAATGAGTAATGACTAATGACTAAAATTCACGTTGCGATCGCGATTTTATACCAAGACGGCAAGTTTCTCTGTCAGTTGCGAGACGATATTCCTCATATCAGGTATCCCGGACATTGGGCTTTGTTTGGCGGACACTTGGAACCGGGAGAAACTGCCCAAGTGGCTGTCTTGCGGGAATTATCAGAGGAAATTGGCTATGCTCCTGCAAGTGTTTCTTTTTTCTGTTGCGATGTCGAACAAGATGTGGTTCGCCACGTTTTTCATGCACAACTTAGTGCGGATGTCAAGGATTTAGTTTTGCTTGAGGGTTGGGATATGAAGTTGTTGACACCGGAGCAGATTCGGGCGGGAAAATGCTTTTCTGAGCAGTCAGGAGATGTGCGACCTTTTGGGATTGCTCACCAGCGTATTTTATTGAATTTTATTGACTCGATTTGAGAAAATTGGCACGCACCCTACATTGCATGGGTTTGAGCAGGGAGATATTTGTAAGGTGCCCCCGGGCGTGCACCCTACATTGCAGGGGGTTTAACAGTTAAGAGCGAGCCGCAATCATTCCCGTTTGGCGCGCGTAGTCAAACAACCCTCCGGCATCAATCACTGGCCCTACTTCTCCTAACGGCTTGAGCGAGAAAGTTCGATCGAGAGTGTGGTTGACAATTACCTCTGCTGTAAAGTCGATCGTCACTTCTTGGCCCGTTACAAACAAGTCGCAGAGCCGATCGACTGATTCGATCGGGTACAATTCGCCAGTAGCCGAGCAATTGCGAAAGAAAATGCGTGCGTAAGACAAAGCTACCACCGCTGTGACGCCGGCAGCCCCCAGAGCGATCGGAGCGTGCTCCCGCGAAGAACCGCAGCCAAAATTTTCGCCCGCTATGATAATCGGATACCTGGTTTTCTGTTCACCGGATTCGATAAACTTACCGTAGCGATCGGGCAACCCAATCATAGCGTAACTTCCTAGTTTCTCGTACTCGTCCGGCTTCGAGGGAACCAGGGTCAGGTATTCGGCCGGGATAATTTGATCTGTATCGATGTTGTCGTCTACAACAAAAATTTGACCGCTAATTACTTTACCCATAGTTTATTTCCTGTTAGCCTCGTTCGATGCTGTGGTGATAATTTTAAGTGGATCGGTATGCAAGATTTGCATCTGTTCATTTTAACCTGGCAGTGTCAGTGATAACCTGTTTGACATCCACCCCGACCGTCGCGGACGGGGATTCCCAAACCTCACGATTTGAATTTCTGCTTCTTCGCAACTGCCTCCACCCTAAAAGAGATTTGGTCTTATGTTCGCTCCACAGACTAACCCCGCAAGCCCTGCGGTTTTTACGTGTCGAATACCAAACGGAATTCTTCTTCGTTTTTGATTCTAGGGATGTTTACCATTGCCCTATCCTATGCATCCCGGTCTACCGATTTTGCTTCGCCGCCAGCACCTCGGGCTGAACTTCGCTCGTATAGGCTGTTTGATCCATCGTCTCGGGTGGGTCGTTGACCAATTATATTGTAAGATAAAGCCGTCCTAAAAGGACGAGGTTTCTACCCAATTTTCTGATGAGTAAAAATTAGATCCGAGACTTTGGGTTAACAATTAACAGATTGCTAAGCGTCAAGATAGTTTTATGGCAAATCCAATAGATGACATTGCTCGACAAGCTCGCGAGGGCTCGGTTGCATCGATTATTCAAATCCTTAATGACGAACTGGCACAGGTAGGGGTAAGGGCCAGAGCCGTGTTTGCCGACGGGGTGCTGCAACTGCTGTGCGAAGCTGCAACGCCCCAACTGCTCGAAGAGTCTAGTTTGGTTGATCGAGTCCGAGAAATTTTGGAACGCATTTCGCCCCACAATATTCGCCGAGTCAACATCAACAGCCGGCTTGTCCGAGAACACCAACTGCTGTGGCTGGAAGAAATTAGCCGCGATCCCGAAAATCAACTGTTGTGGTCTCAAGAAATTAAACTCCGAAAGCCGAATTTGTTCAAGCGTTTAGCTCTGAGCAACCATCACGAACGCCAAGCTGTGGCAGGCAAGCGGGCTTTGCCGAGAATGGCTATACCTCGATCGATGCAGCAACCGCGGCAATTTCAGCGCGGTATCGTCGGCGGCATCAGTTTGAGTGTGCTGTTGCTTGCAGCAGCGGCCGCCATCTACAAAGGACTTAATTCCCAAGTGCCAAACAGCACCCAAGCCAGCACCCAAGCAGTTGCCAGTGCCCCTCCCTCGGAGGCAAAACCTGCTTTGAAAATTTCTAAGGAGACTGTTAATTCTGCTGTTGACTCTTTTGCCCAAGCAGTGCGAGTAGCCGAACAAGCAGCCACCGAGGGCAAAACCGCTCAATCTCGCCAGGATTGGTTAGTCGTAGCTGCTAAGTGGCAGCAAGCTTCCGATTTGATGGCCGCTGTGCCTTCCAAGCATCCCCGCTACACAACGGCTCAGAACCGGACGGCACTTTACCGCGAAAATAGCGATAAAGCCCAACAGGAAGCACAAAATAAATAAATTTAACAAGAGAGTTCGCCGCGCTGCTCTAGGTGTTGTGAAAAATGAGTTGTTGAGTAAAAACTCGGAAACTCTCAGCCGGCGTTATGAGTCATAATTTGGGGATTTTGAATTTTTGCGATCGGCGTTACTCGATCGGCCGATGTGTATCAAAATAAAATTTGTTAAGATCACAAACTTAAAGAGGAAACATCACAGGGTCAGGAGATGGGTGTCACTAAGCGGTCTCTAGAAAAACTTCATACTACTAATAACCGTCAATCGATTTTAGATTTTAGATTTTAGATTTTAGAGGCGACCCCACGGATAAATACGTTCGGCAAGTTTCATCGGATACAGGTTTTTTATTTTTGGACGGATGAATCACGTGGCGGGTATCCTAGATGCGAGGGGGTCAAAATTAGCGGGAATGGGATTGATAATCATCCGGTAAAGGATGGTAAAGTTCATCCCGTAAAGATCGCAGGGTAAAAAACAGGAAAATAGAACCCGGTCAGATCAGGGTATATTTTCACATATCGATCGACCCGCCGATCGGCTGCACAAACACAGAAAGCAGCCTCATAACCGTCAAGCCGACAGTTATGGAGAGGTTCCATATTTGCAGCGGGAGCCGACTCAAACATCTTAGAATAAAGGCTTGGTTGACATGATCGATCGCCAGGGAAGTCAAGAGTTTACTTCGATCGACCGATCGCCGTCAGAGTCTTGCACTTTGCATTTACCGCAAATCTCACAACCAGTATCAGTCCCAAAATTTCTGGATCGTCTTATGCAGTTCCAGGTCGATCCTGCCCTTATCGGGCGACAAATTTGCCAAATTCTCGCCACCAGCTTCGATCGAGAAATCCTGCTGCTGCAAATAGCCAATACTTTGGGGGCTGCATGGGAGGCAGATTTCTGTTTGGTTACTGCTGTGGTTGACCAGAAAGTAGTACATCCGAATGCTTACTGGCAAAATAGCAGTGATTTTCTCTATGTGGCTGGTGTTGCCGATTCCACTGAAACACCGGAACACCCCCAAACCACCAGATTAAAACCGCCTAGCATATCACTCGAACATCCCGTTTGGGCAAATGTCCTAGCAGACGGCGAGATAGTGACGATATCCGACTATCTTGATATTCCGGCAACTTCATCGTCCAATGCCCCTGTGACTGCGCTGCCTTTTCGGGCAATTTTGGCAGGGCCTGCGCGATTTGGAGGGGCTGTAAATGGCATGATGATTGTTGGTAAGTCGCAACCTCACGAGTGGTCGGTAGCCGATCGGCAGCGCCTTGAATCCGCATCAGACGCGATCGGCAGCGCGATTTCTCACCTTCAAAAAACTCAAGAAATTGCCAGCTTAAACGAACAGTTACAGCGACAAGCTAAATACAAAAATCTACTCAGGTCAGTTGCTGCATCGATCGACACAAATTCAGAAGTCGATCGAATATTGCAGCAAGTTATTGAAAATACCGTCGATACCCTGGAAGTAGATAGAGGCCAAATCCTCCTATTGAAATATACAGATCCTCTATTTACAACTCGCTCCCCCAATCACACTCCCAAAGCGAAAGTCGAATTAGTTGGCGAATATGTTGTAAAAAAATATCCAAACAAACAGGTAATATCACAAAGCGCGATCGGAAAAAAAAGCTCAACACCCAAAACAAAAAACAAGGATAAAACTGCTAATTCCCAATCCCAAATCCCCAACTCAAAACCCAATAACTCTCCCGCTTTTTGGCTGTCAGAATCTAATTTGTGCCACCAAGCATTCCACAGCGCACCCAAACCCCTAGCCCTCGTTGACGCAGGCGAATTAATCGGCAAAGAACAAGAAGCAGCCACAGAAATTTTGAAACTCCAAGGCATTCGCGGCTTGCTGCTGGTTCCCCTCACGGGCGGTAGCTGCCAGGAAACAGTTTTAGGTTTCTTAGTTTTGCAGCACTGCGAGCCGCGCACTTGGAACCCGGAAGAATTAGAAGTTCTCGAATCAGTCAGCGCTCAAGTGAGCAAGATGATTATCCAAACTCAAAGGCTTAAGGAATTGCAAAGCGTAGTCTTAGACAGAACCGCTCAGTTGCAGCAAAGTCTCGAGCTGCAGGGGAAACTGTACGAACAATCTGCCAATCAGCTAGAGCAAATGCGGAAATTGAAGCTGATTAAAGACGAGTTTCTCAGCACTCTGAGTCACGAGTTGCGTACCCCTTTAACCATCATGAAGCTGGCGATTCTGATGCTCAAACAAGCTGAACAGCCGTCAGCGAATCGAACTAAGTATCTCGACATTCTAGAGCAGCAGTGTTCTAAGGAAACTGCTCTGGTTAACGATTTGCTGGCCCTCAAGCAGTTTGAGCCTCAGCAAGTCCCGATTTCTCAAATAAAAATCGATATCAACGGTTTATTTCAAGATTTAGCTGGGGATTTTGAAAAACAATGGGCGAATAAGCAATTGACTCTCAAGGTGGATTTGCCCAAGTTGACCCCTTGCTGGGAAACCGACCTGGACATTCTCAATCGGGTACTGCTGGAACTGCTGACGAATGCTGGAAAATACTCGGCTTCTGGAACGGCGGTAGTTTTGGAGGTGTCTGAGGCAGCCGGCTATATTGTCCTGAGCATTTCTAATTTCGGGCCCGGCATTTCTGCGGCTGATTTGCCCCACATCTTTGAAAAGTTCCGCCGTGGCACTGGCATTACTGACCAAGCTATCGCAGGTACGGGTTTGGGTCTAGCTCTGGTAAAGTGTTTAGTGCAGCACTTGAATGGTACTATTGATGTGTCTAGCTGTCCGGTCGAAAGTTCAGAAGCTGACAATTTGTGGCGCACATCTTTTACTCTGACTCTGCCGCAATTTGCAGCGGAACTCTGTAATGTAGAAGAATAGTTCGGTTGAGAATGTGCTGGGAATTGGCAGCGAACAGGCGAAACGAGAAGACTTGCCCGAAGAGGGAGATTTGGAAATGTCGTAAACGCTACCAAGTGCTCTGTTTTGAATTGTTTCTCTGGTCGCCGTCTAAATTGCCGGTTCTAGATTGCTGATTTTCCCCAGAACTTATATTATGTCTGATTATTGACCCGTAATTAGCGCGTGTTTGTAGTGAGTACGACTGTCCTCTATTTATGAATTAATCAGGACTTGCATTACTGACTAGGAACTTAATTATAATTGTATAGCCGGAGATGATATTAGGCAGTATAGACCAAAGAAACTGAGTTTTTTAACTGTTTCAAAGGCCTGCAACCCGTCTTTTCGTACCAGCGGGTTTGTGCGTCCTGGATTGTCCCTAAAAATTGTCACGGTGCATGGAATTCGATCGCCAATATTATGCTCACAAAAGCTGCACCTAAAACCCTGCGTTGGCAACGTTCTAAATATTCGCCACTGGCACGGCAAATAGACATTTTTGCAGCGGCGGGAAAGTTTATGTTTTTTTTGTGGTGGGACGCACTGCTGCAAAATAATTCGCCTCATACTAGGAGAATTCGCGCTCATTGGTTGGTCAATACTTTGCTGAATTTAGGCCCGACTTTTATTAAAATCGGCCAGTCTCTCTCGACTCGGGCGGATTTGCTGCCGCTTGAGTATGTGAAGGAACTCGAACAGTTGCAGGATCGGGTTCCTCCGTTTAGTTCCGAAGAGGCGATCGCTCTTGTAGAATCAGAGTTAGGCAAGGATATTTATGCTTTGTACCGCGATTTTGATCCGTCGCCAATTGCTGCTGCGAGTCTGGGACAGGTGCACAAAGCAAGGCTGCACACCGGGGAAGATGTGATTGTAAAGGTGCAGCGTCCGGGTTTGGAAAGTTTATTTGATTTGGATGTGAAGGCGGTGCGCCAAGTGATGCGTTTTTGCGATCGCTATTTGCCTGGGACGCGCAAATATGACCTGGAATCTATTTATCACGAGTTTTTTAAGATTTTATATCAAGAAATTGACTACCTGCAAGAAGGTAAAAATTCCGATCGCTTTAGCCATAATTTTCGAGAATATCCTCAGATTATTGTCCCGAAAGTCTACTGGCAATACACTACTAAAAAAGTGCTAACTCTAGAATACGCACCCGGTATTAAAGTGGACGACCGCATTAGTTTAGAGGCGATGGGAGTCGATATTGTGAAACTCAATCAACTCGGAATTTGCTGTTATTTGAAACAGTTGTTAATTGACGGTTTTTTTCAAGCTGACCCGCATCCGGGAAATTTGGCGGTGACAGAAGATGGTAGCTTGATTTTTTACGATTTTGGGATGATGGCGGAGGTGAAGTCTCTGGCTAAAGACCAAATGGTCAAGACTTTTTTTGCTGTGATGAGAAAGGATACTGACGAGGTACTCAATACTTTAATTACGATCGGCTTAGTTGAGCGGATGCCGGATATGATGCCGGTACGCAGGTTGATTGCTTTTCTGTTGGATAAGTTTATTGATAAGCCGATCGACTTTCAAGCTTTTAATGAAATTAAGAACGAACTTTACATCATGTTCGAGCAGCAACCGTTTCGCTTGCCTGCAGAAATGATGTTTATTGTCAAGTCGGTAACGACTCTCGACGGCATTGCTAGAACTCTCGACCCTGACTACAATTTCCTAGCATCCGCTCAGCCTTTTGTCAAGAGTATTGCGGTGAGCAAGGGGCGGGGAAGTGCGATCGGAGAATTGGCAAGGCAAGCGCGAAGTTTTATTACATATAAGTTACGGCAGCCGAGCAAATCGCAAGTTTTTCTCAAGCGTTTGGAGCAGCGAATTGAAGAGGGCGAACTGCAAATTAGAGTGCGAAATCTAGAGAGCGAAAGAGCCTTGAAACGCATTAATTTAGCTTTGAAAACTCTAATTTTCGCTTGTTTGACTGGTTTTGTGTTTTTGTCGGGTGCAGTGCTGCTAGTGGGCGGATATCAAACGGGGGCGATCGCAGCTTTTGCGGTTTCTGGATTCGGTGGCTTGTTTCTGTTGCGCTCGTTGTTAGACTTGTTGGTTAAGGAAAAGCTTGATCGAATGGTCGATCGATAAATATAGTGGGTAATTGGGAATTGCGATCGTAGTCAGGACTTTAGCCCTAATTAAAAAAACTAATGCTGACTCATCTCTCCTGCAATAGTTAGTCTGACCAGTATCCTTTCCTACTGCTAGATATTGTTAAACAGGAGAATTGGTGATTTTTTGAGCCATCAAGTTTGTAATCTCGTTAGGCTAACTCTTGATCAGAGAAAAAGGAGATTCCTTTTTTGGCAAACTATATATAGTGGGTCTGCGTAAGTCCTGTCAAAGCTAAAGTCGTCTTAGATATGACTCAAGAACTCATTAGTCCTCATAGCGAGCTCTTTAGCTAAAAACTCCGTGGGTTTCAACCCCTGGCCGACTTGCGGACGATCGGCTGAGGTTGGTACTGCCAACTAAACTTGTTAACATAATTTGCGACTTTAGGTAGGGGCGGATGCTCAAAGCACGAAGTTATACTCCTAACATATATTAAACGCGATCGCCCGCCCCTACAAAAAATGTACGCCCAAAAATTGCTAAAACCAGACGGCCGCCCACTCACACTGTACAGCCGCTACCCAATCCCAGAAGGTATCGCGGCCGTAAGTCCCAGCAATGAACCGGTACAGGCGAACCCGCACTTTCGCTGGCATCCTTTGCGAGGGGAATGGGTAGCATACGCCAGCCACCGTCAGGGAAGAACTTTCATGCCACCACCGGAATACAACCCGCTGGCAGCTACCATTAACCCTAAGTTTCCGACAGAATTGCCGCCGGGAGAGTACGATGTAGCAGTGTTTGACAACCGCTTTCCCTCGATGACTTTGCAAGCAAAAAACGCACCTGCAAATATTGTAGAAACTTTGCCTGCTAAGGGCATTTGCGAAGTCGTTGTTTTCACTCAAGATCCGCTGGCTTCCTTGGGTTCTTTGGAGTTAACTCATTTGGAATTATTGTTAGAAGTATGGGCCGATCGCACTTCCGTTATTGGCAGCAATCCCGAAATTGAATACGTCTTGCCCTTTGAAAATCGCGGTGTCGAAGTCGGAGTAACTTTGCACCATCCCCACGGTCAAATTTACGCTTATCCGTTCGTGCCACCGGTGCCGGCACGGATGTTAGAATGTCAATCGGTTTACTATCAAAAAAATAGTACCGGTTTGCTGCAAGATTTGATTCAAAAAGAGATTTCCGACAACCAGCGAATTATTTATTTAGACGAAGAGGCGATCGCCTTTGTCCCCGCTTGTGCCCGCTACCCTTACGAAGTGTGGATTGCCCCGATCGCCCCCGCTGCTACATTTATCGATTTGACGGAAAAACAGCGCCAATCACTCGCTAAAGCCTTAAAAACAGTCACCCTCAAATACGACGGTTTGTGGCATCGCCCGTTCCCTTATTTGATGGCTTGGTTTCAAGGGCCCACAGACGGGAAACCCCATCCAGAAGCGCATTTGCACGCCCAATTTTATCCGCCCTATCGATCGAGCGATCGATTAAAATACCTAGCAGGAACCGAACTCGCCGCCGGAATGTTTGCCAACGACGCTTTACCCGAAGAAAAAGCTAAAGAATTGCAAGCAGTATCTATCGATTTTAGATTTTAGATTTTAGATTTTAGAGATTGTAGATTTTAGATTTAGCAAATGTTAACTAAAATCAGTGATTTTCTTCCTTCTTCCTTCTTCCTTCCCCCTACTGGGGCAGGGGGGAGTTTACTTCTTCCTTCTTCCTTCTTCCTTCTTCCTTCTTCCTTCTTCCTTATTTCATATATGATAAACTCATTAAACCCAGAAGTTGAAAGCAAACTCGAATTCATCCGCAAAGCCTTAACCGAAACAAAAGCCATCGCCCTTCGCTTGCGAGGCACTGACTGGTTTGCATGGGCCACAGCCGGCGGTTCCCATACAGTATTGCTAACCGCAGAAACCGGAGTTGCAGAAATATTAATTACCGCCGAAAACGCTTGGGTTCTCACCGATGAAATCGAAGCTCAACGCTTGCAAGATGAAGAATTGCCAACCAACTTTCAAATGCACATCTATCCTTGGGCTGATGTTGCACAGCGCGAAGCTTTCGTCAAAAAAATTACTGGTGGCGGTAACGTCATGAGCGATCGGCCAAATTCCCAAGAAATGCCAATAATCGCATCTTTACAGTCTCGCAAACAGACAATGATGTCAAGCGAATTAGAGCGATACCGGCGAGTCGGGCGTTTAGCCAGCGAAGCGATGACAGAGGTACTTTCCGCCGCCAAACCCACATGGACAGAATATCAGCTAGCGGGAGCCGGTGCAGAGGCATTGTGGGCGAGAGGTTTGCATCCAGCCCTGACATTAGTTGCTGGAGAAAGGCGTTTGCCACTGTACCGCCACGCCACAGCAACCGCCGAACAAATTGGACGACAAGCAATGTTAGTATTTTGCGCGAGGGGAGGGGGTTTGTATGCAAATTTAACTAGATTTGTCTGTTTCGATTTTCTTGGGGAAAAGCATTCAGAGTTGCACCGACAAGTCAGAGAAATTGAAGCAGCGACGCTAAATTTTTGCCGACCGGGAGTAACGCTGAATGCGGTTTATGATACCCTTAAAACTGCTTACGAAGAGCACGGATATCCTCAAGCAATTCGGGAACACCATCAAGGCGGAACTACCGGATATTTGGCGCGCGAAATTGTGGCGAATCCGGCTACTTCAGATATTTTGGCAGAAAATATGGCTGTGGCTTGGAATCCGAGTTTGTCGGGAGCAAAAATTGAGGATACGTTTGTAATTCACAGCGATGGAACCTTGGAAAATTTAACTTTTGATCCGAATTGGCCGAGTGTAGAAGTAGCGGGAAGGTTGCGCCCTGTGCCGCTGGAAATATGGGACGATCGACCTTAGTCAATCTTCAGCAGTACCGAGCGATCGCAACCCGCTACGACAAACGCGCTGCAAACTTATTAGGTGCAATTTATCTAGCAGCTTCTGTCATTTGGCTTAATTTAGGACACGCCCTAGAGGAAAAAAGGAAACTACCCTACAAAACGCATTAAATTGAGTTGCGATCGCCGTACTTAATGTTTTGTTACATACGGATGATTTTTCCCACCGACTTACTTAAGCAAAAACGCTGCTACATAAGGGTTTCCAGAACTTGTAGTTATGTAAAAGATTTTTCAACACCGAAAAAGTCTCATATCGCTTCCGGTTGCATCAAAATAATAAAATCGAGTTAACAGTTAATACTCAACCATTGAGTTTTTCCACCCCTCCTTCAACAGTCAACAGTCAACAGTCAACAGTCAACAATCATGTATGAGTGCAACCGGAATTGATATCACTCCGTATTGGTTTGGATCGCAACGATAGCAGCAGGCGACGGAAGTTCCGCTGACTCTACCCCACAGCCCTGTCTTTTAGTCTGCAGTTTCTAATTCCTCTAATTCTTGCGTAGACTGCCATCCAGCTTGCCAGAGCGATCGGTCTTTGAGCTGTGCGGCGTTGAGCCAAAAACGCACATTTGGATCGCAAGCCGCCACCATTTCTGCAAATACCCATTTACCTTCATTTTTTCGGTTGACGACTTGAAAGTGTCGCCACCCCCAAGTTTTTTGGTGTGAAGTCCATCGGGAACCAACTAAATAAGGAAATTTTTGTTTTTTGCTCACAGTATTTTTGTGGAAAAATATATTAGAAAGCAAGTGAATTGTAATATAGCCATCCTAAATCCTGTGTGTAATTCTTGTAGGGGCAAACCCCCTGTGGTTGCCCCCATGAGGCCGGGGTAGGCAAAGAAAGGCACTATCCCTACATCTTTGTACGACTCCTGCAAAGATTGCTATAACTCGTTCTGTTTGATGATATTAATTCCCTATTAAAGCTCGTCAAATCCTCTCCCCCTCTCCCCTTCTCTAGAACATACCAGATAATATAGAGCCACAGCAGCTTACATGAGACTTCACCTAAACTCTATCTGCAAGTAGATGCGTTTATTGTAACTTGCAGCAGTTTCGCATCGGGGTTCAAAAGTAAGGGCAGTTCAATGACTGCCCCTGTAATTAGTTATACCTATTGAATAGGATAATTTTTCAGGCGATCCACAAATAGCCTATTTATCCAATACCAGCTAAATCGTGAATCTCAAATCTAAAAGCAAATAACCCAGGTTATAGTTGTGCAGAATAATCCTTTCTGTGAAACTTACTCAAATCTACTTTTAGAGCAGGTTTGACGTTCACTTCCTGTTTCTATCAAAGCGGTCGGCCGCTTCTTGTCCACAGGCGTGTTTTCGAGCCCAACTTTCCCTACAAACATTTTTTCAATCTTAATCGTGTTTCATTGATCCTGTACAGCTCAATAAAAATGCACTTTTAGGTAAGATTGACTAATTTCTTTGATTCTGTCGCTACCTCTTGATTACTTCCCTGTTAAGGCTTTTGGCCTGATAAGTCCAGAGGAAGTTGGGGAAGCCGGAGGCGAACCGCATTTGTTTGCAGCCAGAGAGTGATAGCGTGTTTCCGTTGCGGAGTCACGTACTCTCCCGGTCGGATCACGCCAGCACAGACGCCGATGTTTTTAATAAGGGTTTCTCGCTCCGATGAACTTGCACCCTGTAGCAACCTGACTTGGGCTTTGATAAAATCCACGTTCATAGCTGAAAGTAAAAGTAAGTAAAGAACTCAGTTAAATAGCGATGCTTTGCTTCCGATTGTAACTCTAAAACCACTTGGTATGAATCAAATTGATTCAACATCCCCATCCTGGGGATCGGGGCGTCTAGAGTTAGCCAACTTTATTTACTTTATCTGTTTTTGCTAGCAAAAGTGTCACTATGCTAGCAGTTTTGGCAGAATTATTTATAGTTAAGAACTGTTACAAATCTGGCTCGCTTTCCACCATACGGCAGAGTTTAGTGCTAACGCTGCTTTCCTGAACTCAAAAAGTTCAGCATTGTCTCCAACTCCTTGCCTTCCTAGGTTTTAGACTCCCCGATTGGGAAGCGATCGCTCCGGTAACATTCCTCTTCGATCGCCCCTCTTAACACCCGGACACCGCCGCACCACCCTATTGATTTAGATCGTCCCCTAGACTTGGCTGTGGACTATAACTTTAGGCATACGTGTTGTTACCGGGGCTACAATAAGCGAGCAAGTTTTTATTCTGGTTTCTCAAGGAAATATTTTTTGGATTTTCTTGCCAAGCCCTTATTTGTGTTAATTAAGGCCGCTTTGTGATGTCCGGGCTAACGAAGACTCGCAGCTTGTGAACCCAGATATTTAGTGCTGTGTGGCGGTGAATCTGTTTCCTGAATTCATTGGGGGCGATCGCTCCTCCGCCAGAATTGCCAGTAACGGCTCATTTTGTATAATTCCTAGCAGATCTGTCACTGCTAATAATTTAAAAACAGCACAACTTTAAACAGTCTTTCATCCGTCGATCGCTCCTAATCGCCCCCAAAGAGACATAAAAAAAATTAACTCTGCATAAGCTGTGTTGCATCTAGATTGCCTATGGTATTAGAGAGGGAGAGGGGGAGAAGAGGAGAGGGGGAGAGGATTTGACGATTGTTGATCGGGACTCGAAATATGCAATTTAAATGAACAACAGCTTACCCGATTTTATAAGGCGATTTTTCCTGAGTCATTTGCCGTAGATAGCAATTCGATATAGCCCTCTTGGCTGGTCACTAAAGTTAAAATTAGCTTTAAATTAAGCTGCTAAGCCTACGCGATTAAATTCCAAATTTAACTGGTTTAATTTTCCCTTAAATTGCCTCGTTTACGATATTTTATGGTTTTTAAATAAGAATACGCTGAGCGCCATTTTTATTGTTTAAAAAAGTCGTTTTTGACGGTAAAACCTTCGGTTTAGCGAACTCTGGACGTGAATTAAAGATATTAATTCATCGGCGTTGCACAATTTGAGGATTATTGTGGTGAGTAGGGTTAGGCGTCCCGCCTGCTTTGAAAATACACGCATTCAGGCTCATGGATCCATTACAAAAAAAATCAAAATCTTCCCACTATTATTGCAACCCCAATTAACCAGCTCCTACGACAATACGCTTGGGCCCGTGGAAAATTGTAGCGAAAATGTTGGGCGGAGTGAAACCGAGGGTTCGTTCCACTCCGCCCAACCTACGCACGATCTGTTTTTGTAGCACTCACCCAAGCGTATTGGCTCATACGATATCTTTCACTCTCCAAAAACCCACATTCCGCACTTCAAGTTGAAGTACGATAAAATAGAATACCGAAAAAGCCAAAAACCCGGATAATTCAGAA
>NZ_JAUBPT010000356.1:0-1368 GCF_036700905.1 Microcoleus sp. S13_C3
CCAATACGGTTTACTTAAGGGTTGGGAGGCTTTAAAATATTAAACACAGGAGAATTAATTTTTATTCCAGTACCTCTGTGTTTAACTTTTTTGGATTTAAATTTTGAAACAGGTTTTTTCACAACTCTTGGGTTATTTCTCTCAACTCTTTGTGGCAAAGTCGCATCAAGAATCTCCAAATTCAACCAAGTAAAAAAAAGGGGATTTCTTGTGCTTCTAGTCGCTGAAATTTTGGAACAGCGCGACGAATAACTCGTAATGTCTCCGTGAAAGAGATACTTAATGGGGAAATTTCTGCACTATGCGCTGTTTGACAAATTAATGACCGCACAGCCCAATGTCCTAATAATAGACCATAAATTTCTTGTACTACTTCTCTTGGTCTTTGAGAACGAATATGAGTTTTTCGTTCTAACAGATGTACTTTGAATTCATCAATTGTATTTTCGACTTCCCACCGTTGATGATATTCGGCAGCTAATAACTTTGCCGGAAATTTTTGATGGTCTAATAAACTTGTAATTAAACGATACTTAATTTCTGCTGTTGGGTCATTTAAGTTTTCAATCGTGTACTCAATTACTCTGATTTGGATTGGTTTAAATCCTTTTTTCCTGAATTTGCCTGGGGGATTAATAAAACTTAAGTAAGAACCATCTTCTAGCTGTGTTTCGCCCTGGAATTTAACATTTGATGGAATTCTTCCTAAATAGCCACAACCCTTGCTGAGCGTGGTCCCGACCATCGCATACGAATGCAAACCTCTATCCCACATTAGCAACATTTCTTTAGTAACTGACCGCAATAATCTTAACGCTCTGACTCTTTCTCCCATCTTATATGGACATATTAAGGCATCAAATATTAAGTGTGTTCCTGCTTCTACCAAAATAACTAATCTAGCTTTTGGAAAAGCAGCTCTTGTACCTGGACGGCTACCTGGACGCCCAAAAACTCTAGCATTTTCATCACTGTCTGGGATGTCACTCGCAGGTTCCATCTATTGCTACAACTCTCAATCCATTCAGAAAAGCTCCTACTGTTTCAGTTGTAGCCATTGGTCGTACCAACTGATGAAATAGCTGGCTCATTACAGAAGGCCCTAATCTTTTTCTGGCTTTAGTAATAGCTGCCTTGCAGGGAGTTTTCCAGAATTTACCAGTTTTCAACCAGACTTCATTAAGTCCATCAATCAGATTCTTTAGTACGTCCCGCATTGAGTCTTTTGACCATAAGCTCATTGCTACGATCAAACATACTACCAGTTGTGATGGTAGCGCACGATGCCGTTTTTCTTTTGCTTTTGTTTTCAGGATAGCCGCTTCTATTTCTGTTGATGGAATCGCTATCTCTATTGCTTTGAATATG
>NZ_JAUBPT010000357.1:0-1366 GCF_036700905.1 Microcoleus sp. S13_C3
TAGGTCGTGTCACGATGCAATAGGAGCTATCTTTGACAGTATCAGATATAAAGCTAAATACGTGCTGGACGCTGATATTGCCAAATGCTTTGACCGCATTAATCACAAAGCATTACTTGACAAAATCAATACCTATCCGCGACTGAGAAAACAAATTAAGTCGTGGCTTAAAAGCGGGGTATTAGACCAAGGTGAAATCTTTCCGACCGACAAAGGTACGCCACAAGGAGGGGTCATTTCCCCGCTATTGGCTAACATAGCCCTTCACGGAATGGAAGAACGGGTTAAGCAATATGCGGAAACGCTAACAAAAGGATACTTAGGTATCAATAAGAGAGATAAACGAGCATCCCTAAGCTTAATCCGATACGCCGATGACTTTGTGATAATTCACAAAGACATTGACGTGGTAACAACCTGTCAGAAGATAATTGCGGAATGGTTAGGTGACATTGGCTTAGAATTAAAGCCAAGTAAAACAAAATTAACCCACACCCTCAATGAATACAATGGAAATGTTGGGTTTGAGTTTCTAGGGTTCCACATACAACAACATCAGGTAGGTAACTACCGAAGTGCCAGAAGTACAAATGGAATACCACTAGGGTTTAAGACGTTAATCACCCCTTCACAGCCAAAAATTAAAGCTCATCTCTCACGAATAGCTGAAGTAATAGACACTCATAATACCGCCCCACAAGCTGCTTTAATTAGTCGGCTGAATCCAATAATTAGGGGTTGGTCAAATTATTACTCTACAGTAGTAAGTAAGGAAATATTTGGAAAAGTAGATAACCTTACTTACGACAAATTAAGAGCCTGGGCAAAACGACGGGGAAAAGGTAGCATCAACAAAGACAAATACTGGCGTACAGTAGGCGACCGAAATTGGTGTTTCAGCACAGAAGACGGTTTAGAGTTATCCCAACACTCAGCAACGCCAATAGTGAGGCACGCAAAAGTAAAAGGCAACTCAACACCCTATAATGGCAACTGGATTTACTGGAGCAAAAGACGCGGAGAATACCCTGAAACACCAACGAGAGTGGCAACACTTCTTAAAAAACAAAAAGGTAAATGTACCCACTGTGGTTTGTACTTCACACCTACAGACACTGTAGAAGTTGATCATGTCCAACCCCGCTCCCTAAGTGGTAAGGATGAATATATAAACCTCCAACTTCTACACAAACATTGTCACGACACAAAAACGGAAAATGATGGCTCCTTCAAGGGCTACAATGATAACCCGTTTTAAATTGTACCCATAAAAAGGGTGAAGATATCAAGGAGCGGAATGAAGCGAAAGTTTCACGTTCCGTTCTGAAGGAGAGGTAGGGGTAGAAATGCCCCTATCGACTCTAAC
>NZ_JAUBPT010000052.1:0-48393 GCF_036700905.1 Microcoleus sp. S13_C3
GGGATGCCATTGGGTAATTTTAAAAACTTTTGTAACCAGGTAAGCTTACTGATTCCATAATTTTCCATGTCTTCCCAACCATTGGCTCCGGCTATGACCGCTAAAAGGGCAATGACGAGAATGTCTTTGAGTAAATGTTGTTTGGTTCGCTCCACTCTTGGATCTGGTACGTCATCAAAATAATTTGAAAAGCCAGCTTGTAAATCTTCGATAGAGATGGATTTTGGCTTGTTGAGCTCTTTGGATTTTGCTGTTGGCTTGGAGGGAGCGAATCCTTTACTCATACCCATAAACTTTTCCTTACCTTGATGACTTAGCTTTTGAGGCATTATAGAACCGTTAATGACGAGCGGGCTCCCCTGTGTATTTTGTTTGTTTTGTCAAGTACAATTTATACCAAATTAGATGAGCTTACCCTGGTCCGTCATCTTTGGAACAAAACGACTCAAGAAGTACAGTTTTACCTAAGTTCTTTACCAGTGGATGCTCAGCTTAATGGTCGTGTAATTCGTCAACATTGGGGGATTGAAAACCAAGTTCATTGGACTTTAGATGTTACTTTTAATGAAGACCAATGCCGCATTCGGTCGTTAAACAGCCCTCAAAACTTGGCTCTTATAAGACGAATGGCACTTAATGCCATCAATCAAGAAACGACTCTCCGACGTAGTTTGCGACAAAAAAAGAAACGAGCGGCGATGAATGATGACTATATGATGCAGATTCTCAAATGCTTGTGTCAAGCCTGATTAAGATGCTCTTACCCTGCAACAAAATGCTGTGTTAGGTTTAGTTCCGCCGAGTCAAATGGGGTGGCATCCCAATACTTTAGAGCCGGTTGGGAGTGACAGAATTAATGCTTGGCAAGATGAGTTGAGTTTTTTAGAGTTGGAAACTATTGAGTTGATGAATTGGAAAAACTTGGAAAAGCTTGGATATAAATGTACTTCATTATTTTAGCAGGCAACTTGCTGAGCGGTTTTTCTCAATTCTGGTGCTCTGCTGTTCCTTCTTCGATCGCACAAATTGCTGGTGAATATACAAAGTTAAAACAATTAATCAAAGTTTATATTTCCCCTAACCTGACGATTACCTAACCTTTACCTTGGCCGGTTAAAGTCAGAGGCGTAAGTCTCAGACCAATGTTTTTTAGCTGGAAAAAAGAGATATGCCACCAACATCCAAAGCACTTTTAGCAGAAATCCAGCATAACACAGGAGCGAGTCGAAACTTGCATTTTTATGCCAAGGGCGAAACCATTCCTATGATGTCGCAAGGCCTGTGGCGAGTCTGTCAAGGTTTAGCACAACTGAGTACGCTTTATCCAACCGGGGAAGAAGGACTTTTGGGTTGGGTTGGGCCTTCGATGTGCTTCGGTTTGTGGTTGACAAGCTTGCAGACTTACCGAGCTACGGCGACATCAGATGTTTATTTGATGTGGTATTCTATGGTGGAAATCGAAGCTTCTCCTCAATTGGCTCACGAGTTGCTGCCTCAAATGGTACGGCGGCTGCGGCAAATGGAAGCAATTTTAGCGATCGCCGGACAGCGACGAGTAGATGACCGTTTGTATCAGCTACTGCTATTATTGCAACAGGAATTTGGTCAGCCTGTGGTTGAGGGAACTCGTTTGAATATCCGCTTAACACATCAAGATATTGCTAATGCAATTTGCACGACGCGGGTAACAGTAACTCGAATGCTGGGAAAATTGCAGCAGCAAGGGTTAATCAGTCGAGATGGCGATCGGCATTTAATTCTTAACAAAGGTGTTTTTGCCTCCACCTCCGATTTGTTTGGCTGCAACCCTCAAGCAGTGTAGAACCGACAGCAATTTGCATTTACACTTTTTTGCATCTACATAAAGCCTTCCAGTATTAGCTATCAAATCTCTGTGTATCAAAATTGTTTGTCTGGCTCTTCCTCTCCCTATCTACAGCAATATCTTTGCAGCCGGAAAAGATATAATTAAGCGGTGCATCTATTTAGGGCTAAACTCAATGGCTAACTCAACTCCAGAAACACCGCAACCAGACAAAAAAGAATTAACTCAGATCACAGCTAAACCTCAAGAAAAAGAAGAAGAACCGCCAAATAAAGGTGACGGGCGGAAATAGTCGATCGCTCGGAATGATACCGCAGCAGAAGATAAAGAAACCGGGTTTTTTGACTCTTATTGAAGGTTTTAAGCAAATATTGTGGTTAAAAAACCCGGTTTCTAGTTATCCGCGAGTGTAGGAAATAACTTGACAAATTATTCCGTTTGTGTAGTGCCGTTGTTCGATCGCAACTTCGGCTTTCCCGGCTTTTCACGGAGACCGTTTAAAGAAACCACATCAGCCTCAGAACTCTCCCTAGCCACCCGAATCAGCAACCCCGACAACAACAAACTCGCCAACATCGAAGAACCCCCGTAACTAAAAAACGGCAGCGGCAAACCCGTAGTCGGCAAAACCCCCGTCGCCACCCCAATATTCAGCAGCGACTGTCCCACCATCACCACCATCACCCCAATCGCCACCAACTGACTCTCACTATTTCGAGCCTTCATCGCCACCCTCAAAGCCACCGTAGCGTAAGCCGCCAACATCAGCAACAGTGAGAAACATCCCACCAAACCAAACTCCTCAGCAAACACAGCAAAAATAAAATCGCTGTACTGAATCGGCAGATAAAATAACTTTTGCTGCGACATCCCCAAACCCACACCCCAAATGCCCCCAGAACCCACAGCCAGGAGACTTTGAATTAACTGATAGCCGTCTTGCATCGGATCAGCCCAAGGATTGAGAAAAGACATAATCCGGCGGCGCTGATATTCCCTAAAACTAATACTTAAAACGGCTAAAAGCATTCCCCCCATAGCCGTTGCGCCCAACTGCAAGTAAGGCAAGCCCGCCGCCAAAGCCACCAACCACAAAGTCATCCCGCACAAAGCTGTGGTACTTAAATTCGGCTGCAACAAAATTCCCAAAAGCATTGCACCGAAAATTAACAGCCAAGTTAAGCGAACTTTATTTGTCAACCGGGACCAGTTGCCGAAAATGCGGGCGCTTTGGAGAACAAAAAACGGCTTGATCAACTCAGAAGGTTGAATAATCGGAACCGGGCCCAGAGATATCCAGCGAGTCGCCCCGTTTATAGTGGTTCCCACCCCCGGAACCAAGGTCAACCACAGTAATCCCAGCAGCAACAGGACGCCTAACTGAGCTGTTTTCAGCAGGTAGCGTAGGGGGGAGTATACCATCAAGTTAAAACCTGCCAGCCCGATCGCCACTGCGATTAGCTGTCGTTTAAAATAATAAAGGCCGTCTCCAAATTCTGAATTTGCAATGGGATAGGAAGCCGAAAACAATGCTGTCAGCCCGACAAACAGCCACAGAAAAGTCAGCCACCTCAGCCAGCGGGCCTCAGCGGCCCATTGAGAGGCGCTGGGGTCAAAAAAGGGAATCAAGCGTCGAATGTCATTAGCCATAGGATTTTAGAATGCTCTCAATAAACTCTAACAAAGATGGCTAAAGTACCAGATTGGTTAATTTACGCATTAATCTGTTCGCTATTATATGGTTTGTGGGGATTTTTTGGCAATTTAGCGACTAAATATATTGACTACAAAACAGCTTTTGTTTATGAAGCAATTGGCGCTATTTTAACTACTTTATTTATTATTATCCAAACTAATAATTTTAGTTTTGAGGGAGATGTTAGGGGAATTTTGTTTGCCATGTTAGTGGGCGTTTGTGGCACTGTGGCATCATTAGTATTTTTTATAGCCCTTGGCAAAGGTGAAGTTGCCAATGTAGTGAGTGTTACGTCTATCTACCCGCTGATTACTATATTATTATCGTCTTTATTCTTGAAAGAGGCTATTACATTACCACAAATGCTTGCTGTTTTGTTAGCGATAATCGCAGTTATACTTTCTGCTTAGTAAATTACCCAGCACGCTCCCTGAGTACAGGTACAGTGTGGGCTTTCAATAGCCCTGAAATGATCTTGCACATTGCAAAACAATCTCGAACCTTCGGGCTTATTTACGAAAGCCCCAATAGCAGCAATATTCTTACTGCCGTTTAAGTCGGCATCACCTTTCCATCCACAATGACCACAAGCAAACTTTTTGCCGTTTCTATAAGATTCACCCTTTACAGGGTGAATATGATTGCATTTGTGGCACATTTGGCTAGTGTATCTAGGCTCAACAAACAAAATCTTTACGCTATGCTTTATAGCTTTGTAGATTAGGAATTGGCGCAACTGAAAGAAGGCCCAGCTATTGAATCGTCTCCGCTCTTTTTTCGAGCGTGGCTGCTGGTTTGTGCGCTCCCTAATTCCCGTCAAATCTTCCAAAGCGATAACTTGATTTTTGTTTTTAGCCTTAGTTACGACACGGTGACTGATAGTGTGGTTTACCAATGTCTGAAAACGCTTTTCCTTGCCCGACAACCGTTTCAACAATTCTCGACATCTACGCCGAGTGCTGCGCGTGCCTTTCGTGGCTTTTCGCTGGATATTTGCTCTCAACTTGGCATAATGATTTCTAACTTTGGTAATTTGTTTACCGCTAAATGTATCTCCATCAGAAGTAACTGCAATATCAGTCCTACCCAAGTCACAACCCAAAACTTGATTGCTGGGTGGAGGCTCGGCTGGCTGAGATTCAAGCTGAATATTAAGATAGTAACTGCCATTTTTGCGTTTGCACAAAGTAGCAGTCTTGGGGTTTTGACCTTCCAATAATCCAAGTTGGTAGTTCCCGATAGCCAGTGCAAACCTTTCCCTACCACCAGTAGTAGTCAGACTTACTGTCCAATCTTTTTCCCTCAAAGAAAAGATACGGGTATCGTAAGTGACGCTAGTAGGAGCAAATTTGTTAACAGGCTTCCCATCTTTTTTAGCTGTTTTTCTGTTGCCAGAAACCCGTCTAATAGCATGGATTGCTAGCTGCGCCGAAAGTCCAAACATATCTCTGACATCGTGATATACCAAGGATTGCATCGCCAACTCATTTGTCAGAGTTGGCGGCACAGTTTTATTCACGTATTCACAAGCATTAGCGAACGCCTGAAGGGTTGCATCAATTTTGATGGACTGCTCAGGCGTTACTTGGAGCTTGCAAGATACTGTCAGGACTTGTTTCATGACAAGATTGTATTACGTATTGAATAAATTCTGTTGCGTTTATAGATAATTTGTTCAGCTCTTGAGCCTCACGCGCATTCCTCCCGACACTCAACGGGGTACCGTTAGAGTGCGGGACTCCTGCTGTTTTAGTTGAAATATTTGTCAATGATTAAATTAACAACGCTGGGCATTCTTTCTTCTGCTATAACAAACAAAAAAGAGGTCATAGCGACCTCTTACCCCTCTATTAATCCAGCTTCGGCTCTTAAAGTAGGCCGGTATTAGCTCCGGGCTTACCGGTAGCCAGTTGCACTTTAATAATTCTGCCGCCCATTTTCATAATTCTTTGCTGTTCCCGGAACCAGTTGTCGTAAGGAACGAGCTTAGTAAAATAGGTATTTTGCAATTCGCGCTGAGTGCGGATGCGGGTTTGACTTGGGACGCAAGCAGTCACCTTAAACATTCTCATGGGAAACTAACTCCTGAGTAGGTTTACAGATTATTAGATGGATTTTTTAAAGATTGAAGGCAGGGAGTTAGGAGTCAAAACTAGCTCGTTAAAACTCGTCGGGCTTTCTCGGCAAGCCTTTGACGGTCTAGCAATCACTCTCAACTTCCCTGACCTCTTTTCAAAGTCAAAGGTAACAAGTCCAAAGTAAAAAGTTAAAAGTTAAAAGAGGCAAGAAATAAATCTTCTTCCTTCTTCCGACTTCCATCGGACTGAAATCTGTTACATCCGTTACATCCGTTACATCCGTTACAGAATCCGTTGCCGAACTTCCTTCTTCCTTCTTCCTTTTTCCTGAGTCTTAGCTCAAGCCAGAGCAGATGTAGTCGAAATAGACGCCCATTTCTTTACCAGCGTCAGAACCGACCAAACCGGCGGTGACTTCTTTCATTGCTTGGATTGCTTGTACGGTAGAACCGATGGGCACGCCCAAGGAGTTGTAGGTTTCTTTCAAACCGTTGAGCACGCGCTCATCGAGGATGGAAGGGTCGCCAGCTAGCATAGCGTAGGTGGCATAGCGCAGGTAGTAGTCCAAGTCGCGGATGCAAGCTGCATAACGACGAGTGGTGTACATATTGCCGCCGGGACGAGTTACATCAGAGTACAACAGAGACTTAGCAACTGCTTCTTTGACGATTGTGGCTGCATTAGCGCTGATGGCGGTAGCGGCGCGGACGCGCAGTTCGCCAGAAGCAAAGTAGTTCTTGAGCTTGTCTAGAGCGCTGATGTCGAGGTACTTACCTTGAACGTCAGAGGAATTGATAACGGCGGTAATTGCGTCTTGCATGGTTGTCTTGTTTCCTAGAAAGTGGCTGAGTCAGTCCAATTTTGGAGCTAGAATTTGGAATTTGGGATTTGGGATTTGAGATTTTTAACTGGCTGGTTATTTGCAAAAACTTTTAGCTTGTTGCCGGCAACCCCCAATTTTTCAATCTAAAATCGAAAACCTAAAATCGAAATTCCTTACTGCATCGCACCGATAACGTAGTCGAAGTAGGAGGAAGCTTCGGAAGCATCTTCTCCAGACAGCAGTGAACTTGCTGCATTTTTCATAGCGCGAACGCCTTCGGCGACGGCTTCAATCGGGGTGCCGAGAGATTTGTACATTTCGCGGACGCCGACAATACCGATTTCTTCGATCGGAGTAATGTCGCCAGCTACGATTCCGTAGGTAATCAAACGCAGGTAGTAGTCCATGTCGCGCAAGCAAGTTGCGGTCATTTCTTCGCCGTAAGCGTTGCCGCCGGGAGAAACAATATCAGGGCGTTTTTGGAAAAGTTGGTCGCCTGCTTGTTTGACGATGCGTTCGCGGGATTCGCTCAAAATTTGGGCGATGCGGACGCGGCGTTCACCAGAGGTGACGAAGCTTTTGATCCGATCTAATTCACCTGGGCTCAAGTAGCGAGCTTCGGCGTCTGCGTTGACGATTGATTTGGTGACGATACTCATCTTGTGTGTACCCGCTGGATATTTTGCAATTGCGAACTGCTCCGCGCTGAGCTAGCGACGGCGGGCGCTTGCATCCCTTACCTTTCATGCTCAGGCAGGAGCTTTGACTCCGAAGGTCGGACTTTCCACAGCCAGCAACTGTTGAAGTTGTTGGGGGGCGGCTGCCTTCGGTGTTTGACGGCGCTTGTTCTTCACACCGGTGCGCTTGTGAGTGCCCGCACTAAGCCTGTCGCTTACAATACCATAAATGACTGATGCGATCTTTAATTTATGATAAAGATTGCAGCAGGCCACTTAGTGGCGATCGAGTGACTGTCGGACAGTTAGTAAGGATATTGCTCCTCGGACGCAACTACCTCTCGCAAGTATTTTGAGGCATTATGTTCACATTCTGAGTGTTACTGTAATAGTTTGTAACATTCCTTTTCATATTTGGGCCCTCGCTTGGGTCGGAAAAGTTAAAATTTCCCAGTTAAAAAATTGCTAAAATTATCTTGCAGCAATGGTTACAGGCGATCGAGCCTTGAGCGGGAATTGTGACGGGCGAGGGCGCGAGGTTCAAAGGCTTGGCCCTGAGATGGAGGGAAGCGGGAGATGGGGGGAGACAGCGCGGAGACAGGGGCCAGATGTGCGATCGTCTCACATCTTGCACCATTCTCAATAATTCTCGGACGGGCCGGATCTCTTGCCCAAGGCGTGTCAACTTAAGGTAAAACCGATAGTCCGTCAGGGGTTGAAACCCCTGGCGGGCGGCCGGGTGAGCGGGAGGACTGGCGGACTAAAAGCTTAAGTTGACACCAATGTTTCCTACCCAACCCCTACTACCCGCAAGAACACTCACTCTTTGTGTTTGTGGAACAGGCATCTTGCCTGTTCTCGATCGCGCTGCCAGATATAAAATTATCGGAAATCCTAACTTTCGAGCTTGTAGCTAGATTTGACTCTCACTTTTAATGTGGTGCGCCGTGAAAAGAAATCTATCAGCCCTTAAAAAAGCTTTACAGTTTGGCATTAGCGGTGCAGTCGGCGGTTTCGTCGGCAATCTAATCACCGAACCTTTCATGCAGCGACTCCCTGGTTCGGAATCTTTTTTTGACAGTGTATTGTCTACAGGTCGCTGGTTTGGATTGGTAGGCGGTGGCATTGCTACTGCTATCATGTTCGGCTATTATTACTATATCAAAGGCAAGCCTCAAATTAAACAGGCTTTAAAAAATGGCGGATTGTTTGGTTTAATAGCAGGAGCAATTTCTGGGGCGATCGCCGAAGGTATTTACAGCGGAATTGGCGACGGAAACAACGAATTATTGCGAGTAATTTGCTGGGGAATAGCTGGCAGTTTGTTAGGACTTGGACTGGCACAGCGGATTCCTAATTTGGGGGCGCTTCGCGGCATGGGAGGCGGCGGTGTTGGGGGTGTGTTGGGCGGCTGTTTGTTTATTCTGTTTGCTTACAATTTATCCGGTACGGCGGGCCGTTTAGCTGGCTGTGCTGCGATCGGTTTTTGGATTGGAATTATGCTAGTTGTGGCTGAAACTTTGTTCAACAAAGCTTGGCTGGTAATTAGTTACGATACCGGAGCAAATCGCACTCTCACTCTGGGCTCGGAACCGATCACTTTTGGCAGTGATGAAAATTTGTCTATTATCTGCATTCCTAATGTTTCGCCCTTGGCTATGCGGTTTCAATTGGAAGCCGGTCAAATTGTTTGCGAGAATGTTGATAGCGGGGCCGTGAGTTATTTGCGATCGGGCGACCAAAAGAGAATCGGCAACTGTACAATTACAGTAGGAAACTCTGACTTGCCAGCCCCAACACCGACAAATCTTCCGCCTACCTTTATATCAGATCAGCCCGCAGTAAATTCTTTTACCAGCGGTCAATTTTCCCTGAAATTAGGCAGTCGAGTTATTCCTCTGAGCGCGGGAACTCAACTATTCACCTCTGACATACCGAGTTTAACAGCCGCAGCATCTAACGGTCTTGTAGCTATAGTCACTTCTCGATCGAGAAACGAGATTTCGTTAGGATTGACCAATTTGTCCGATCGCGCTTGGTGGGTTACAGACATTCAAGGCGATATCAAAATGGTAGAACCTGAAAGTACCCTAACTTTGGCGTTGGGAACTAAAATCGAATTCGGTGAAATTGACGGCGAGATTGTGTAATTAAGCGAGTAGAAACTGAGATATTGCACCATTGTCAATAAACTTTTCATGGCCGGGCAGGATGCCCAGCCCACAAGAAAATTTACTCTGTGTGGAACGGGCGGGCAGGATGCCCAACCCCTACTCCCCACAAGAAAATTTAGTCGGTGTGGAACGGGCATCTTGCCCGTTCTTAACAGGATATCCGGCCCACCGCACAAAAAAATTTCCTCTGTGTGGAACGGGCATCTTGCCCGTTCTTAACAATAATTCAAGCAGAACTGCTACTAACTCCATTAATTACCGCCGCACCAATCAAATGAGCCAAACGCAAAGCTTCAGGAACTTTACCAGTGTCTGTCAAACGCTGGAGCACCCTCGCTATTACTTCCGGTTGTTCGCCGCACACTTGAAAAAAGAAAGGTTCAAAAGCGTGAATTTTACCAGCGCGGCGCAACAATTCTAAACGGTATTCCGAGTCGGGTAAATGGCGGAGGGCTTTTTCAACAGCAGCTAAATCTGGTTGGCGGCGCATGACAGCAACGCAAGGAATTTGCAGCCGCGATGCTAACTCAGGAAGGTCAATAATATTGAAGCCGCCGAAAGCAATTCCGTCTAGCAAAACCAGATGCAATTGCGGCAGAAATTTGCCTCCGAGGAGTAGGCCAGAAATAGCATCCGTGGCATCTAATCCGTCTGGGAAAACTTGTCCCCACACCATTCCTTCAAATCGAGTTCCCCTGCAGACTACGCCCGCGATCGACACCAGACTGCCGCTTGTACGAGAAAACGGAGCGTCGTCAAAGCCAATAACCTTAATTGTGCGATCGAGCCTCAGCAAATCTGCCAGTTTCAACTTGGGGAATTCCGTCAGCTAAAGTTTTTGACATTAATTTGACTTCTACATATAGTATCATATACCTTAAAGACCTCATTACTAAAAATATTTTAGACAATTGGCAAAAAAATACGTAGCAGCGATCGACCAAGGAACCACCAGCACCAGATTTATCGTATTCGATCGCCTGGGACAGATAATTTGCAGCAACCAACAAGAACACCAGCAAATCTATCCGCAACCAGGATGGGTTGAACACAATCCCGATGAAATTTGGCAGCGCACCCAAAGCGTGATTAAAAATGCCCTCGAAATCGGCAATATCGACCCGAAAGATATTGCTGCACTCGGTATTGCCAACCAGCGCGAAACTGCAATTGTTTGGAACAAAAACACTGGCAAAGCTTACGGCAATGCGATTGTTTGGCAAGATACCCGCACTCGCTTTCTTTGCGATCAATTAGCTGAAGTTGAGGGCAAAAATCGATTTCAAAAACGATGCGGTTTACCGCTGGCAACTTATTTCAGCGGGCCGAAAATTAAGTGGATGCTGGACAATATTCCAGGATTGCGGGAAGCTGCAAATCAAGGCGATGCGATTTTTGGCAATGTCGATACTTTTCTGATTTGGCACCTGACTGGCGGCGCGCACATTACCGATGTTACCAACGCCAGCCGCACGATGCTGATGGATTTGCAAACCCTCGATTGGGATGCCGAAACTTTGGAAATAATGGCAATTCCCCGCCAGATGCTGCCAGAAATTCGCCCTTCGAGTCAAGTTTTTGGAACTGCAAAAGGATTGCTGGCAGGTGTTCCGATTGCTGCTGCTTTGGGCGATCAGCAAGCCGCCCTCGTCGGGCAAACTTGTTTCAGTCCGGGGGAGGCGAAAAATACTTACGGTACGGGCTGTTTTATGCTGCTGAATACCGGTGAGGCGATCGTCCCTTCAAAGCAAGGGTTACTAACAACAGTCGCCTACAAGATGGGGGAATCGCCCGCTGTGTATGCTTTGGAAGGCAGTATTGCGATCGCCGGAGCTTTAGTGCAGTGGCTGCGGGACAATTTGGGGATCATCAACACATCTGCGGAAGTAGAAACATTAGCAAATACAGTCGAAGATAGCGGCGGAGTTTACGTTGTCCCGGCATTTTCTGGACTCTACGCGCCCTATTGGAAAGACAGCGCGCGGGGAGTAATTGCAGGTTTAACTCGCTACGCGACTAAGGCACACATTGCCCGCGCAGTATTGGAAGCTACAGCGTGGCAAACGCGAGAAGTATTGGATGCGATGAATCAGGATTCGGGTGTGCAGCTTTTGTCTTTAAAAGTAGACGGAGGAATGGTGGGAAATCACACGCTGATGCAGTTTCAGAGCGATGTTTTGGGAGTGCCTGTGGTGCGGCCTGTGGTAGCAGAAACTACTGCACTCGGTGCCGCTTATGCGGCAGGTTTGGCGGTGGGTTTTTGGAGTCAGCTAGCCGAATTGCGGGACAATTGGGCGGTGGATTGTACTTGGGAACCGAAAATGCCGATCGCACTTCGTGAACAAAAATATCGCTTTTGGAAAAAAGCAGTTTCCCGCACATTCGATTGGGAAGAATAAATCGCTGAGTTAACCCCAAAATGCCTATTTAGTGATATCATTAAATCCAGCACTATTTTTCAACCTGCCAATAGATGATTTCACTAAATAACTTAAAAAAAATTCTCACCGCCTTTCTATTGATACTGACACTGGCATTTGTAGAAATCGCCACTAATTCCAAAATCGCCCTCGCAGATACAGCTACAAATCCCACAACCGCAGCCGAAGTATTCAGCACCAACTGTGCAGGCTGTCACATCAACGGCAGCAACATTATCAGGCGCGGCAAAAACTTGAAACAAAAAGCTTTAAAAAAATACGGCATGGATTCCATCGCCAACATTTCCAACTTAGTAACCAACGGCAAAGGTATTATGCCCGCTTACAAAGATCGTTTGTCGGAACAACAAATTATCGATGTTTCAGCTTACGTGCTATCCCAAGCGGAAACCGATTGGAAATAGAACCTCGGTAGATTATTTATAGCTTAGGCAATCTTGCCACAGACATCAGATATTTCTTTACCGCAGGTTGAAGCGCGAACAGAGTTTCACTTTCGGCTTGGACTGTTTCAATTAGCGATCGTCTTAAAAGCGATTCCAGCGCCTTCAGCAATTCTGAATCCCGATCTTGCTGAATATCGGAGTACAAATTTTCACAACCAACAGGCTTGACTTCTTTCGCCATGCAGTGTAATAGCTGGATTTCTAATCCTGATAAGCGATTAAACTGCCGAGATAACGTATCGCTATAATCTCCCAGAAACAGCCCATTTCTTAAAAAGTTAGCAATGCTGTCCCCAAACATATCATGAATAGTTGTCGTTACTATTTTTAACGCTAAAGGATTGCCGCTGTATGCCTCTATCAATTGTGAGTATTCACCTTCTTCAGACAAACCCTTGTTTTTAAGGATTTCTACAGCCGCTTCTCCCAAGCTACCCAATTTCAATGACCGTACAGATTGATTTTGCCCTTCTAAGGCCGCAATTTCTTTAGGTTTTTCGCAGCTAGTCAACAGCAAGCAACTTTGATGCTGCGATGTTCCTACTTGTTTCAGAAGTTCCCCATATGCTTCATACCCTTTTCGATAGTTTCCTGTTAACTGCCCAGTGGAGAAAACAGCTTCCCACCCATCTAAAATTATCAAGCATCTATGCTTTTGTAAACAGTGAATCAGGCGCTGGATAGCCTCAGCGATGATGGTCGGTTCTATTGCATTTGTGGAAGCAATTAGACTGTCCCGGAAAATTTCAAGCGGCGCTTGAAAAAAGGTTTTTTTAGAGTGAGTAACTAACCACAATTTCTCTAAATCGATTAGCGGTTGATCGGATAAACATTCGATTAACTTTACCAGAGTATATGCCAATAGAGGTGCATGACTGATGTTGATCCAAATCCCGCACTCAAACTGGTATTTAATCATATTTATTAGCTTAGATGCTAAAGCAGTTTTGCCAATACCACCCATACCCAATACAGCAACTAAGCGGCAGTCTTCTTGTAAAATCCATTGTTCTAAGTTAGCAAGTTCTGTTGTGCGCCCGTAGAAAATAGACGTATCCACCGCCAGCCCCCATTCAGTTCGATTTTCGATGGGAGTTTGGGGAGTTTGAGTATAATTTCTCAATGTAGGAAGCAATGTTTCTCCACTACCCTTTTGTTGATAACCACGTATTTCTAGCATACTTGGGATTTCTTTCCAGTCTTTCGGTTGTTGCAGCGTCAAAACTTGAATGTAGCGATACAGCCCTCTCGATAAGTCTACTCTAATACCGGCACATTCGCGGTGGAGTGCGGCGGCAATTTCCACCGGACTATAATTGCAAAGCAATCCTCGCAGGTAAGTTTTTTCTAAAGGAGTGAGTCGCTGCTTTCTACTGCAAGTGTAATCTTGCTTGGCCGCTGTCAAGTCTGCATATAACTGTTCGAGATTCCAGCAAGCCGCAGCCTCTATAAACTTTTGTGCTGGTATTTGTAAAGGTTTATTTGGGTATGTCATGTATACTCACAAGCAGAAGCACACTCATAATTATTGATGATTTTACCAGCTTAAGGCCCTAACTTTTTGCGTATTTTTTCGGATTTGTGAGGAAATTTTAGCTACAACATTTTAAATATTACAGGACTTACCAGAAAGAATTGGTTTAAAGCCGGAACCCCGATCGGGAGAAATTAAAAGAAGACTATTCATTACTCCAATCCTCTTCCAGGTAGAGGTCGCTGTCCCAGGTCAACGGTCAACTGTCAACTGAATGAAGCGCTCCGACTCCTGGAAGCCGCGTTTTTTACCCAATCAATGGGCCCGCTTGAAGTATTTTCTTAAAAAACCCGGTTTCCGAGTCCCCATGCGTAAGTCCTATATTAAAAAGATAATTTTTAACCTAGTGTACTCACAAAAATACCTAATAAAAATACTAATAGCTCTTAGGTAACTTATTGGTCTTGAGTATTTTATAAATGTAGAGAGCAGTATTTTATAACACCTGCTATCAGAAAAGTTAAGAGGACAGCTTAAATGACATCAGTTCAAGTGACAAATCAGTTAACTACAACTGACAAGGATATCCCGACTCCTAATCCTAACGATGGTCCTGCAAGAACTCGCGCTAAAGATTACCTCTTAGCAGTAGAGTTAGTTAATCAGCCTATATCAATCGATCTCTTTAAAGATCTGAGCACTAGCTTCGACCCTTACGTGCAAGTCTTTCAGGTAACCAAAGGCAGCACGGGTGCGAATGTCGCTGATGGGGCTCTTCTTGTTGCTCGGGATGATGATAGCGGCGGCAACGGAAACCCAAAAATAGATGGTTTTTTAACCGAATACTCCAATGGTGCTTCTAAGCCGCTTACAAGTGTGCCTGGTGTGGACTATGTAGTCCGCGTGACTAGCTATAATACGTTAACACAACTTCCTCAGCCTTTCACATTACAGGTTTCAACTCCCAGTGGCACTGTCGCCTTGAAAGACCCTATAACAGGTGCGAATGTAAATGAAGCAGGGAGTAGTGGCATTCCCGTCGCGCGTTTCTTTGACAAGACGGCAGGAGGGCATTTTTATACTACAGACCAAATAGAGAAAAGTGACCGACTAACAGGCCCCAACTCTGCTCGTTATCAGAGTGAAGGCGATGAATTTAAGGCTCCAGGCGACGGTAACGCAAAGGTTGAACGCTTCTTGAATACGGCATCAGGAACCTATTTCTTTACGAATAAACCTGGTGAGATAACGTTTGTTCGCACCTTACCCCAGTTCCGCGATCAGGGGGAGGTTTTCAATTCATATAGCACGGCTGTTCCGGGTGCAATACCCGTCTATCGTTTTACCAACCTGGCGAGGGAACGGGAAAATCCGCTAAATATTACACACTTTTTCACAGCAAGCGCAGAGCAGCGGCGGGCGGTACAGATGAGGTCAGATTTCCGGGATGAGGGGGTTGCTTTTTATGCTCTTCCCGCCTAAGCAGGCAGTTGGATTCATCTAGGTTTAAAATGAGTAGTAGGGTGCGTGCGACGCACCCTACTTTTTTATCTATTAAACTTTTGGGTAAGAAGCGATATTTTGGTCATCCTATGAACAATCTCCGTACAAAACCTTCCTTCTTCAAGGCTTTAACTGTAATTATCTTGTGTTTGTATCTAATCTTAGCTGTCAGCCCGCCCGCTTTGGCTTCGATTCACAAATATCCTGAAACTGCCGAGACAGTAATGTTCCGATCCGTACAAAGCCTGCGCGATACAGACGATAAAGCGTGGCAAGTTGTTTTGTACAAGCGAGTCAAGTCGGGAGTAGTAAAGTCTTTAAATCTGAGATTAGTAGGATTTCCAGGAACAGAATTGCAGCATCCTGTTTCGCTGAAAGTTGCGGCGGGAAAGCTGGAAATTGGCAATGCTAATGATATTTGGAGCCAGTCGGATTTGCCAATTAATGTCGGAGAGTACGATTTCAAATCAATAATTACACAATTGGAAAGTAATCGACCTTTGCTGTTGAATTTGCCTGTGAAAAATCCGAAGGAGACACAATTGCTGGTTCCTCCTTTTGCTGTCAGAGAATGGCGGCTGTTGTTAGAAAGAAACTAAATATATAGCGGTTCTCAAGCATGGTGAGGTATGCCCTATGCCCTATGCCCTATGCACGTCGGGTATCTCATGTTACTGAGAAAGGCTATACAAATTTAATCGCACTCTACATTTAAAATCGATACAATTTCCAATGTCACAAATCGTTATGTTTAAATTATGCCTTAAGGTAGATTTAACGTATTTGAAGAATAATGTGGTCGGGCAAAAACTAAATAGATCAATTTAATCGTACTCTACATTTAAAATAGCTAAAGTTTCAGGGATGTATTAAAAATAACTTTATTTACATAGACCTTAAGGTAGATTTAACCTATTTTAAGGGTAATTATGAAACAAACTAAAAGCTGAGTTAGTCGGGTGACAAAACTTCAGTGTTTTAACGTAGGTGTATTCAGGGTGAAGCTACTATGACTTTAATCAGTAAAATTGTCCGCAAAGCTTTGGCAACAGGTTACTTAACGGTTGAGGCCGAAGAACAGTTGCGACAGCAGTTGCAGATGACCAAGTATGGTTTAGAAGATTTTGACGCTTTTATTAATTTGCAGAAAGAGGTGATGGAAGGTAGGGTGAAACAACAAGCTTTGGAATTGTTACGATCGAGCAAATGTTCTGCGACTGCTTGAATCCAGTTCGATCGACCTTTTGGATCAATGGGATAAAAAATTTACAGCATCTTCTATTTTTATCCCTAACAGGACTTACCCATTAAGACCGAAGAAACCGGGTTTTTTACCTAATCTCTGGCTGAAAACGAAGAATTTTCGTAAAAACACCCGGTTTCTGACCACCCGTGCCTAAGTTTTACCTAATTAGAATTTTCCGGCGCGATCGAACTTGACAAAAATACCAAAATCGCGAATAATAGTAGATTGTCTGTCTAAATCCGGCTCGGATCAGGTTAAGACATTCCAAAAGCTGAAAGAAAACTGTCATCCGTCAAAAGTCGCCAGTCAAAAGTTCACAACAACGGACAACGGACAACGGACAACGGACAACGGACAACGGACAACTCAGCTACCTGTACGGCAATCTCAACAACCATCCCATGACTTACGCAATCATTGAAACCGGCGGCAAACAATTTCGGGTAGAACCAGGCCGCTTCTACGACATCGAACTGCTTCACGTTGAAGCTGAATCCAAAGTCACCATAGACAAAGTATTTCTGATCCAGCACGAAGGCGAGGTTCATATCGGCCAGCCTCTACTAGAAAATGCCACTGTAGAAGGAACGGTTCTCCGGCATTTCCGGGGCCGCAAAGTCCTCGTCTACAAGATGAAGCCGAAAAAGAAAACTCGGAAGAAAAAAGGGCACCGTCAAGAAACAACTCGCTTTATGATTGACTCGATTAGCGTCAACGGTACAGTCTTGGCCGCCAGAGACTTAACTCAAGCAGTTGTTGAAACTCCCCAAACCGCCGAAACTGATTCAGAATAAAACATAGTAAATACAGTTGAGGATATTATGGCCCACAAGAAAGGTACAGGCAGTACACGTAACGGACGCGATTCTAATTCTCAGCGTCTGGGTGTCAAAAAATACGGCGGTCAAGTTGTCAAAGCTGGCAACATTTTGATCCGTCAACGCGGCACTAAAGTTCACCCTGGTAATAATGTTGGTATCGGCAGAGATGATACTCTGTTTGCCATGATTGACGGTGTGGTGACTTTTGAAAGAAAAGGCAAAACTCGCAAGAAAGTCAGCATTTATCCTGTTGTCGCAGCACCTGTGGCTGAACCCGTGGCTGAAGCTGTCGCAGTTTAATTGCGATATTTTGGGGCGTTCTTTCAGTCTCTTTTGTTTGTCTCAAAGTCTCGATCCCCCCTAGCCCCCCTTAATAAGGGGGGGACAAGATTTTTCTTAAAGTCCCTCTTAATTAAGGGGGATTTAGGGAGACAAGATTCTTCTCAAAGTCCCTCTTATTAAGGGGGATTTAGGGGGATCTAGACTTGACTGCAAGCGACATTCCTATGTTCGGCAAATTGGTGACAATTTAAGGTTTAATTTGTCACCAATTTGTCGCTAGCCTCCTCCGACAATTGTGACAACTTCTAAGATGTCGCCCTCTTGCATCTGTGTAGTTTCCCAAAATTGTTTGTGCAGAATTTCCCCGTTGTACTCCACAGCCACCAAGCGCGGGTTTAATCCCAATTGTTCTAGTAATTCTGGTAACGGTGTGTCGATCGCACAATTGCGGGTTTCTCCGTTAACTTGCAGCGCAATTTTATTTATCATAAGTTATTAGTTATTAGTTATTAGTTATTAGTTATTTGTTATTTGTTAGGTTCCCGACTTTTTCAATAACAGTCCTGGATGCACTTTTACCAGAGAAACCGGGTTTTTACCGAATTTGCGGGCTGTAACGTGTCTTCTCGCAAAAAAACCCGGTTTCTGACTACCGATGTGTAAGTCCTAGCTTACTGAAACCTAGCTTTTTCCGTGCAAAGCTTTTTGAGCTTTTAGATTCTGCATCCGAATCAACTGCGAGATGAAAAACTGCGTGACTAAAGTAGGCTGTTCTGCTTCCATAATCGCGCGTACTATGGCAACCCTTTGAGCTCCGGCATTCAATATTTCATCGAGGTTGTTGATATCAATTCCGCCGATCGCAAACCACGGAATCGGCGACTTATTAGCAGCATACCGCACATAGTCCAAACCTGCCGCCTGTTTATCAGGTTTAGTAGGAGTGGAGTAAACAGGCCCAACTCCAATATAGTCGGCTCCCGCGTCAACCGCTCGCTGCATTTCCTCGCCATTAGTAGTCGAACAACCGATGATCCGTCCCGGGCCGAGCAACTTGCGCGCTTCCGCCACAGGCAAATCACCCTGTCCTAAGTGTACGCCGTCGGCATCCGCTGCGATCGCAAAATCCACGCGATCGTTCACAATCAGCAAAGCATCATAGCGGTGACAAAGTTCGCAAAGCTTACGCGCGTTGGCCAGCTTTGCGCCGTCGTCTGAGTTTTTGTCGCGGTACTGCACCAAAGTCAGTCCGCCTTGCAAAGCAGCTTCCACAACTCCCATCAAGTTGTCTCTCGGCGAAGTTACAAGGTATAACTGCGATCGAAGTAACTGCTGGTAGCGCCGGTAAGCCAGCAAATCGCTTTCGAGAGTATAAACCCGATAGCGCATCTGCTTAAAAGCCGCGCCCATATTCCGATCGTAAATTTTGCCATACTCTTCGAGTACCCGCAAAGCTTCTTCCACCCGACAGAAATTCGCCTCCAGTAGCTGCTGAATGCTCGAACGCTGCTCTTCCTGCGGGTGAGTCAACTCCGTACCCGGATCGGCCGGCGTATCCCTAGAACTGCGAAGTTCTGCGACGTGCCAAGCCGCCAATTCTTGACGCAGTTCCTTGCACTCGCCAGCTAAATCGGCGCTGTTGAGACCAAACCTGCACCATTCTTCAATAATTCTCAACCCTTCGCGCGATCGATCTAAATTTGCATCTAAAATCCGGCAGAGGGCTGGCTGTGCCGGTAAAGTTCTGTTTTGTTTGTCGGTCATTCACAACCACCCTAATTATAATTAATCCTACCAGTCAAACCGCTACATTGTCCCACGCTGTCAAGATTGTGGCAAAGCAGGCGGCTTAATTTTGGCATAAACCAATGTAAATTCGACAATAATTTTTTAAGTTTTATGGAATTTGATGAAAACAAAGGATAATAGATCAAACTTGATGAGAGTGGAATCGTTAAACTGCATACCACACTTCGGAGGAGAGCCGTGAGGTTAGCAGAACAACACAAAAGATTAACAGAAGAAAACCCCAGCAGGCGGGTGAAATCCAAGTTCGATCGCGAAAACCCGACACCGAATTCGGGAAGCGGAACTCGGAGCGCAAATCAGTGGGGTTTATTTATGCTCCTAAATTCTCAATATAGCGAGTGCCAAGAAAAGCGATCGCAAAAATCTTGTTTGAGTTCTTGCCTTCTACTCGTCTTTGCGATGACCGCCCTTTGCAACCATCAACCGTCAGTTATCGCTGCCGGGATACCGGGAGTGCAGCTACTTTCTCAGACCCCGCAGAGCGACATCAACATACTGTACGTCAGCTCGATCGGCGGCAGCGACACAGGAGGCAACGGCAGCGATCGAGCTCCGTTTAAAACCCTTACCTACGCCTTAAGCGTCGCCCCGCCCAAAACAGCGATTTTGCTAGCGCCCGGTACTTACAGCGAGCAAACCGGCGAAAAATTTCCATTAATGCTCAGGCCCAGCGTGACAGTTCAGGGAAATCCCAACACTCGCGGTCAGAATATTGTCATCAAAGGCGGAGGATACTTTATCAGTCCGACTTCGGCGGGTCAAAATATTGCGATTTTAGGCGCAGATGGGGCGGGACTCAGCGGGGTGACAGTGACGAATACCAACTATCGCGGTTACGCTTTGTGGATCGAATCGAGTTCTCCGACGGTTGTCAACAATACTTTTTCTGGCAGCACTCACGACGGCATTTCGGTAGTGGGTACTTCCAGGCCGACGATTGGCGGGAATGTTTTCTCGAAAAATGGAGCTAACGGCATTACTATTTTTGGCAGTTCCCAGCCGGAAGTTCGAGATAATGTGTTTGACAACACGGGATTTGGGGTGAATGTAGCGCAGAACGCTTCGCCTCTGCTGATTGGTAACAAAATTACTCGCAATAAAGATGGCGTGGTGGTGCAAGCTGATGCTAGGCCGGTGCTGCGTAACAATTATATCGAGAGTAACCGGCGGGACGGAATTGTGGCGATATCGAGAGCTCTGCCGGATTTGGGAACTGCTGCCGAACCGGGGGGCAATGTCATTCGCAACAACGGTCAGTATGATGTCAACAATGCGGCAAAAGGTCAAGTAATCCCAGCTTACGGCAATCAATTGTCGAGCAGCCGGACGACGGGATCGGTTGATGTGGCGGGAACTTTTACCCCTGGGCCAATGGGGGGAAGTGCTTTGCAGCGTATAGCCGATCGACCTCCCAACATCGGTGGCCCAGACACTTCTCTCCCTGTTTACACTCCCGGCCGGCTAAGCCCCAGAGTTGAAAGAGCGCGACTTCCCCCGCCTGCGCCCGTTTCCAGGCGACCAGTGCAAAATCTATCGACACCGCCAAGCGCTGAGTTGCAGCAAGAGCTTTCTGCGAGGAATGTCGGTGCTTCATCGGTAGTCCCAGGGACGATCGCAATTCCTGTGCCCGATCCGAATTATCGATCGGTTTCGGAAAGTTCGGTACAGCAACCAATTATTCCTCCCAATTTTGATAGTTCGAGTGCGGTTGCTTCCGAGGGTAGATTGCCGGTTCCGGGCCGCAACATTCCGATCGGAAGGGGCGGCTATGTACCTGCACCTTTAGGGGGGAATTCTTTGCCCGATGCTGCGGATAATTCGCCGTCATTCGATCTACCATCGGCTTTGGGTTTGCGCTATCGAGTTGTGGTGGATACCAACAGTTGGGGCGATCGACAAAAAATGCAATCCCTCGTTCCCGGTGCTTTTCGCAGTTTTGCCAGCGGACGACCAGTGATGCAAGCCGGTGCTTTTCGGGAACGCGAAAAAGCTGAGGAATTGCTACAAATGCTCAGCGCTAACGGTTTGAATGCTCGAATTGAAGAAATTAAATGAAATGGTCAGTAGTCAGTAGTCAGTAGTCATTAGTCAGTAGTCAGTAGTCATTAGTCAGTAGTCATTAGTCAGTAGTCAGTAGTCAGTAGTCAGTAGTCAGTAGTCATTAGACCTCTTTCAAAAATAACTAGGACGGGCAAGATGCCCGTTCCAAAATTTTATTAAAAGGACTTTTGCCAGAGGTCTATCAACTGTCAACTGTCAACAGTCAACAGTCAACAGTCAACAGTCAACAGTCAACTATCAACAGTCAACAGTCAACAGTCAACAGTCAACAGTCAACAGTCAACAGTCAACAGTCAACAGTCAAAAATTTTAGGGCCTAGCATATCGGATGCCAGACCCTAAAAAGTTTGTAAATTAAGTTGATTCAAGTGGGATTTTAGCTCTGCTGAGTTTCAGCAAACTACAACTAAGGTGGACTTTTTTGCAACTACTCTGCATACGAGCTAGCTATCAGCGGAGTCTATTCAGACTTCTGTGTTTGACTGTTGTGCGATCGCAACTTTTGATTAATCCAATAGCCTAAAGCTATCTAACCAATACGAATCGCAATATCAACCTTTCTGTGCTAATAAGCTACACGGTTCAGGCGTTGCCTGCGAACTAGAGCCGATCGGGACAAATACTCTAATTTCAAATTTTTTATCCAAGTTTTTGGTGCTTCTTGGTTTTGCCCCTCATGTTTTTAAGTTAACACCAACTGCGCGCCTAAAAACACTTTGTTTACCAAACTTGACACTTTTTGATGTGACGAAATACTTTCAAAAGCGATTATTAACAATTTGTAAAATTACAATGTCGCACAATGTGCAGTTGGTCAATAAAATCTAGGACTTAGGTAGAAACCGGGTTGTTTTACCAAAGTACGGCGTTACATCGACTATGCTAGGCCCTAAAATATTGAAATTTTGAAGTAGCAAGCAGTCTTTGGCTGTTAACACCGAACAGTCAACAGTCAACAGTCAACAGTCAACAGTCAACAATCAACAGTCATTAGTCAACAGTCAACAGTCAACAGTCAACAGTCAACAGTCAACGCAGCAGAGCTTCCCAAGTTGCGCGGCCGACAATGCCGTCTGCTGGCAGTTGATATTGTCGCTGAGCCGCCTTGACAGCAGCTTGAGTTTCCGGGCCAAACACGCCGTCAGCACTCACGCGCAAAAATCCCTTGGCCCGCAGCCGTTCTTGCAAATCTCTGACTGCCGCCCCCCGCATTCGTCTTCTTAAAACGGGAAAATTGGTGGGCTGCGCTTCGGGGTTAATCTCTGAGTTGTCGGCAGTTGGGGGAATGTTGGCTGTGGGGTTTTCGACCATCGCGCTCGGAGTCGCAGGAAACAGCCGGTTCCAAGTATCTTGACCGACTATGGCGTCGGGAGGCAGGCCTGCTGCTTCCTGGAACTGAGACACAGCTATAGCGGTGCTTTGTGAGAAAATCCCGTCTACAGTGCCAGTATAAAAGCCCAACAATTGAAGAGCAGCTTGGAGTTCGATCACTTCCTCGCCGCGGCTGCCCAATTTGAGAGTGGGGCGGACGATCGCACCTGTTTGAGCGATCGGGCTATTGCTGTTACTCTGTTCGGAGGTAGGTAGCTGTGCGACAGCAGGAGTAGGGGCGATCGAGCTCATTGCCAATAAACCGCACAAACTCCAGCCGAAGAGCAAACTGGGAACCTCGCGGGCTTCATTCCAGCTTGCTGTCAAGTTTTGGGACATTGGGAATTAGACCTCTGCAAAACTGGTAGCGATCGTACATCAAATCTGGAAAAAATTGGGAAGTTGGGCATTGGGAATTGGGCATGGGGCATTGGGCATTGGGCATGGGGCATTGGGCATTGGGCATTGGGCATTGGGCATTGGGCATTGGGCATTGGGCATGGGGCATTGGGCATGGGGCATGGGGCATTGGGCATGGGGCCTTGGGCATTGGGCATTGGGCATTTCTGATTCCCCTCCCTTCCCTTTCCTAAAAATAATTTATCCCCTGAAATAGCTGCAATTGGCAAAAAAACTGCTAGATTGCCCTACAGAAAACATTGAACCGCGTTCATTGGGCCCCAGCAACACCATGTCCGAATCCATAACCGCCAGCCAAATAGACATCGGCAACGTCAACATCGGGAACTTCCAAGTCGGCAGCATCAGCGGCACCAAATACAACGACCTCAACGCCAACGGCCGCCCTGATCCTGGAGAATTCCCAATTCCCAACTGGCAAATCTACCTCGACCTCAACAACAACGGCCAGCCTGAGTTTAACGAACCTTCCACCCTCACAAACCCGCAAGGCAACTACATCTTCGCCAACCTGCCGCCGGGAACTTACCAAGTTAGGGAAGTCCAGCAGCCGAACTTTCGCCAAACTACCCCAAATCCCGCACCCATCACGATTACCAGCGGCACAAATCCTGGCAATATCAATTTTGGCAACAACTTTAACGCAGGGACGATCGCAGGGACAAAATTCAACGACATCAACAACAACAGCAGCCGAGATCCTGGGGAACAAGGGCTAGCTAACTGGCAAATTTACCTCGACCTCAACCGCAACAACAGGCTCGACGGCGGCGAACCAGTTACTTTGACAAACTTTCAGGGTAATTACGCTTTTGTCAATATTCCCGCAGGTACATATTTGGTCAGAGAAGTCCAGCAACCGGGTTTTCGCCAAACCACGCCTGACCCCGGCCCGGTTAACGTTACTTCCAACGCGACTGTCAACAACATCAATTTTGGCAATGTCTTTTTTGTCGGCAGCATCAGCGGTCTCAAATACAACGACCTCAATGCCAACAGCGTCCGAGATGCGACAGACCCGCCTCTGGCTAACTGGCCAATTTACATCGACCTCAACGGCAACGGCAGCTTTGATCCCGGCGAACCCAACACCATCACAAACCCCCAAGGCAACTACACTTTTGCCAATGTTTCTCCCGGCCGGTATTTGGTGAGGGAAGTTCAGCAACCGGGATGGGTACAGACTACGCCAAATCCAGGCCCGATCGACATAACTGGCAATACCAACGTTGTCGGCGTCAATTTCGGCAACAATTTTCCTACCGGCAGCATCAGCGGCTTCAAGTTCAACGACCTCAACGGTAACGGTATCAACGAACCGACGGAACCGAGAGTTGCCAACTGGCCGATTTACCTTGATTTCAACAACAACGGCGGCCGAGACCCCAACGAACCTTCGACTTTAACAAACCCCCAAGGTAATTTCTCTTTTATCAATTTGCCTCCAGGGACTTATGTGGTGAGGGAAGTCCCGCAGCCCGGTTTTCGACAAACCACGCCAAATCCGACTCCCATCACCGTGGGCAACGGCACAAATGCCACTAATCTCAGCTTTGGCAATGTATTGGTAACTGGCACCATCAGCGGTGTAAAATTTAACGATTTTAACGCCAACGGCCGCCTAGATCCGGGGGAACCGCCGATCGCCAATACTCCAATTTACATCGACCTCAACAACAACAGCAGTTTAGATCCGGGCGAAGCGAGTACCTTAAGCGACGTTCAGGGCAATTACAGTTTCCGCAACGTTCCCGTAGGTACTTACGTTCTCAGGGAAGTGCAGCAGCCCGGTTTTCTTCAAACGACTCCGCCTGCGGTTGTGACTGTCTCTGCCGATGTTAGGGCCAGCAGCATCGATTTGGTGACGGGAGAGGCTGAGGATACCTCGGCTAAATCCTTGAAAGGCGACCGGCTAACGGATACCAGCAACTATGCGGGATCCGAACCTGCAGGTAATATGGGGGCCGATAGCTTGCTTTTGAGCGACGGTCATGATAGTTATCGAATTAGTGATTTTTTGGTCGATCGAGCTGTTGCCAATTTAGGCGATATTCCTAACATTGGGCCACAGAATGTCAGTCTGGATGCTAATGCACAAATAGATGAATTTGTCAAGAAAAATGAATTTAAAGGGGCGATCGAGAACTCGTTTGTGCCGATGGGCGCGAGAGATTTCGGGGTTATGTAGGGTGACACATTCGCTCGATCGCCCGGAATCCCAAACCGCAGATAAAAATCAGGAAGAGGTGAAAGGGCGATCGCGTGATACCCTATTGTTGGCAACCTCCAACACTCAAGCCTAAGTTCCGGCAAATCCGAAGCTGGCTTGTATATTGGGTGCAATATTCAGAGGCAGTAGCATCTCTGTCAGTGAGAAACTATCAGGTAATTCCCCCAAACCCGATCGGCGTATTTCCAGGCAAAGCAAGTCATATCAAGTCCGGTAGATCGATCGATGCTGGGATATCTGTCATTGGCAATCCCAGAGGAGGCGAGCGTCAAGGACAGCGAACCAGGACGAACAAGAACAATGCAGCCGGACTTGATATCAGGGGGGAGAAGTCAGTCTTAGGCTTTTTAAAGCTCGAAACAGCAAGTATGTACGGACAGAGAAGGTGTGCAAATCCTGAAGATGTTGCCCTCAAATTGCCAGGGTTCTTCAAAACCTGATATACTTGCCAGCGACAAAGCTTGAGGCATTGTTGTGTGAGATGGGAACATTACCTCAAGTACAGACGTATGTAAAATCGAGTAGCGGTTGTCAGCTATTAGTAAAAACTACTCAGCAAGTTACAACCCATACAGTAGTCTGTAATTTACGTGGATTTAGGTGTGAAGGAGAGAAATCATGGCAGATTTAGATTTTATTAACGAAGAGCAATTGCTCACAGCCAGTCAACTACAGCCTGTTGTGGTTGGGAATGCTGGCCCGGCAATTTTAGGCATCAAGTTCAATGACCTGAACCGAGATGGGGTCAGACAGCCCAACGAACCAGGTCTTCGGGATATCCCCATCCTCCTCGAACCAGCAACAAGCAGCAACGGTGTATTTAATGCTGGTACTGGCGAAGTCTTAACCACGACGGACGCTAACGGCGCGTTCTCATTCATAAATCTGGCCCCTGGCAATTACGTACTCACCGAAACGGTACTACCTGCTGGTTTCACCGCTACTACTCCCAACCCCCTGGCTGTCACTCTCGGCAACCGAAATGTCAACGTTTTCTTTGGCAACGCGGGAGTTCCACCAGTTACAGGCAGTCGTATCGTAGGATGCAAATACTTAGACATAGATGCCGACGGCTTCCGAGATGGGAATGAACCGGGGATTAAAAATGTCAGGATATATATTGATTCAAATGGCAACGGTCAACGCGATGCAGGGGAACAGAACACTTTAACAGACAAAAATGGTGGATGGTCGTTCAACGTATTACCTGGAAGCTACAAGATTCGGGAAGAACGGATCAGACGACAGATTAGTTCTGTTACCGGACTAGAAGTTAATGCTACGGACGCAGAACCCTTAGAAACACAAGATTTTCCCCAAAGCACTCCCCCCGGCAACGTTCCGGTACTGGACGTGACGGTAGCCGCAGGTCAAACCTTTGCCTGCGCTCAAGTTGGCGATACTCCCCTCTATCAAATTGACGTTAACAAATTTCGCGACATAGACCGCAACGGCTTGCGAAATGTGGTTAGTGGAGTATTGGAACCCCCCATTGCCCGAGTACCGTTTATTTTAGATGTGAACGGGAACGGTCGCTGGGATGGAGCAGGCTCCGAACCGATAGCCATCACAGATGCGAACGGAGTAGTTACCTTCAAGGATTTGCGAGCTGGCAATTACAGAGTGTTGGAAATTTTTCCAGGTGTACTGCCTCCAGAAGTAGGTGGCGGTGCCCCAGGAAACCTCAATGCTCCAGTATCAACCACTCCAAACCCCGCTCTGGTTTCGGCACCAGGGCCACAGGCGCGATTCCAGGGTACTATCAGCAGAGAGCAACCGCTGCTAGTAGCAGACTCAACCTACACGCTGAAACCAAACGACCCTAAATTCGTAGACACCAACCGCGACGGCGTTCAACAACCAGGTGAAAGATCGATCGCGACCACTGGTGAGCGGCCGATTTTTGCAGCGCCAGTTACAACTTTACCAGCGCGCAACCCCTCGCCATCACTTACCTTTTCTCCGGTTGGAGCTACTCAGGGTATTGGCAATAATGCAGGTGTGGGCAACACTCTACCACTCATCAATGTCTTCAAATACAACGACTTGAATGCCAACGGTCGCTACGAACCAAATCAGGGTGAAGCGCCAATTAGGGGTATCACTGTCTTCCTGGACACCAACAATAACGGGACTCCCGACACTGGCGAACAGCAACTGATCACAAATGACCAGGGAAGAGCTGCCTTTTCCAACTTGGCACCGGGCAACTATGTCGTCCGAGAAGTGGTACCGCCGAATTTCTCGCCTTCTACTGCAGATCGCGTTGATGTTACCCTGAACACTCAGGACGCCAACGTTACCTTTGCCAACACACCTAACAGCAACATCACCGGTTGCAAGTTTGAGGACTTCAACCTGAACGGTTATCGAGATGGAAATGAGCCAGCAATTGCGGGTGTCACCATTGCTATCGATACCAATGGTGACGGTGTGTTGCAAGCAACAGAGCCCACTTCTATTACCGATCAGTTTGGTCGTTTTGCATTCACCAATTTGCGCCCTGGCAATTACAGCGTTCGGGAAGTATTACCTTCGGGCTTCTTCAAAACGACTCAACCGCTGGATATTGTTCTCGGTGCGAATCAAACCTTTACTTGTGCTTTGGTGGGTAACTCTCGCCGCTATGACCTCTTGGTTCCTAAATTCCGAGATGACAACCGCAACGGTATCCGAGACGGAAACGAACCGCCCCTTGCCGATGTGCCCTTCACTTTGGATTTCAACGGCAACGGTCGCTACGATGCTGCAACGGAACCGCTGGTGAGAACTGATGCTGCTGGGATTGCTCGGTTTAATAGCTTGTCTCCAGCCAGCTACTCGGTTTTGGAAGTCTTCAATACTCCGGGCGTTACCAACAATTTCCCGATCCCAACTGGGCCCAACCCGGTTAGCTTTGACGTGCCTGGCCCTAACACAGTGCCTACGACATCTGTGACGACCCCAGACCCATCGGGAATAGTAAGACTAAGTAGCATCCAGGGGGAGGATCTGCTGATTGGTAAATCTTCGGAGGAGGAGCCAACTCCTACCGATCCTCTGAATAACCCCGGCATTTCACTTGATGCTACGGTTAATGCCAGCGTCGATCACTTGCTCGGAGGTAGTGCAGGTATTAGCTTTGCTAATGAGGAGCTGACCAGTTTAAGCCGATTGGCGAGTGCAATACCTGTATTGGTGCCTGAAGATCCGACCAAATTACTGTTAGGTACTACGACTACTACTGAGCCTCAGTTGTTTAATGTTAAGTCGGGTTTTTAGTTTGAGACTTAGCAATTAGCAGCTAGCTTGTTTAAACAGCACGTCAAATGATGTTTTGGCGTGCTTTTTGCTGTTTTGACAAAAATAACAAGCGGTTTCGATCGCCCGAACTGTCTTTAGTGGTAGGGAACGATCGGCAAAAAGAGCGATTCCCTAGTTCCAGAAAACCTTTATTTATAGAGGTAGAACTTAGAGGAATATGTTATGCCAACTCAACAACAAACCAATCCGGCTCAACATCAAGAACAGCAACCCGGTATTGAATCGCAAATGACTCCGCAACCCCAATCCTTCGCGGAGGGATATCGCGGTAGCGACAAATTGCGCGACAAAGTAGCCTTAATTACCGGCGGAGACAGTGGAATCGGGCGTGCAGTGGCGATCGCCTTTGCCAAGGAAGGCGCTAACGTGGTCATCAGCTATCTTAACGAAGATGATGATGCCAAAAAAACCAAAGAGGCGATCGAACAACAAGGCCGGCGCTGTATTGCGATCGCCGGCGACATCGGCGATGAAAGCCTCTGTCAAAACCTTGTAGAACAAACAGTTAAAGAATTCGGCCACCTCGACATCCTCGTCAACAACGCCGCCGAACAGCATCCCCAAGAAAGCATCGAAAACATCACCGCCGAACAATTAGAGCGCACCTTCCGCACCAACATTTTCTCAATGTTTTACCTCACAAAAGCCGCTCTCAAACACCTCAAAGAGGGAAGTGCAATTATCAACACTACCTCTGTCACCGCTTACAAAGGCAATCAACAATTGCTAGATTACTCCTCCACAAAAGGAGCAATTGTTGCCTTTACTCGCTCTTTGTCTCAAAGTTTAGCTGAGAAAGGAATTCGCGTCAATGGAGTCGCCCCCGGCCCGATTTGGACGCCTCTAATTCCTGCAACTTTCCCTGAAGAAAAAGTGGAAAAATTTGGTGCAGACACGGCCTTGGGACGCGCCGGTCAACCCGATGAAGTTGCCCCCAGTTACGTGTTTTTAGCTTCAAAAGATTCGTCTTACATGACGGGTCAAATTTTGCATCCCAACGGAGGATCTGTGATTAACGGCTAAAATCTTCTTGCTTCCAATGCTCGTAGGGGCGGGTTTTACCGAAAATCTTTGATAAAATTCATAATATAAATAAACTCGCCCCCGATTTGTGGAGGGCGGGTTTATTTATATTATGAATTACCCGAAATATCTTTCGTGAAACCCGCCCCTACAAATAATATATTTATTTATTTATTTATTAAAATTGTCTTTCAAAAAAACAGTAATCCCGCCACATTGGTAGCGGGATTGATAGGTTGCAGTTTAACTATTCTCTAGTTTTGCTAGAGCTACAATTAGCTTGCTGCTGAATTAGCTCAGGTTAGCCATTTCTTGCTGGATAGTGCTTTTGGCTGCTTTGAATTGAGTAGCCATTTGTTCCATTTGTGCTTCGCTCAAGTTGCGGCGAATTTGAGGGAACATATCGTTCTCTTCTTCTTTTACGTGATCTTTAACCGCTGCTTGGAGCTGTTTGATTTGGGCTTTGAAATCAGAAGAACTGGGGTTCATTGACTTAATCTTGGCGAGCATTTGCTTCATTTCTGCTTGCTCGTCGTACAGTTCTTGAGTGTTGCTGTAGTAGCTGCGAATTGCTGGGTAAACAACTTGTTCTTCTGCTTCCGCGTGAACGCTGAGGTCTTTGTAAAGTTGACCGAAGAATTCTTGCAGTTTTTGAGGATCGTCGGTGCTGGCGATTTCCATAAAGAGGGTATCGGCTTTGCGGTGATCCATTGAGATGATTTCAGTGATGTTCATCTCATCTTTGCTGCGGGTAACTGCACCGCCGATGATGCCAGTCATAGCTGCCATTGCATCTTGCACGCGAGCCCAAACGCCTTGGTCGGGGTCTTTGCCGGTCAGTTCGCGCACGCCTAAAATTTCGAGAACTCCTTTGAGTTGTTCTTGGTGAGCGCGGTTCTCAAAGTTAACTGTGTTGAGCGGGGTAATGGCAGCTTCGATGTCTGCGCCGACTACTTGAGCAGCTTTGTGAATTAACAAACCGGCCATTGTTTGTTTGTGTTTGAGCAGTTCGTGCTGGGTGACTTTTTCAAACAATGTGAGCTCAGAACCTTGCATGAGTTTCTGAACTTCTTCAATCATTTTGGTACTGGTTTCTTTGGGCTCGGTTTGAATTCCGTATTGAACGATTACGGTTTCTAATACGCCCAAGTTTTTGCGATCGTCCTCGAGCATATCCCGGAAGCGCTGGGCTAGTTCGGAGTCGTTGCAGGAATTGATGAACAATTGCTCGTTGGCGATCAACAGGTTTTGCAGCGCTTTCATGTCTGCTAATTTCATCGCGATCGCTTGGCGCTTGGTATCTTCTAAGGTAGCTACCATCTGTCGTTTCTCCTCTTAAGGTCTTTAGTGTTCTTACATCTCTTAATTTATTGATATATTCTGATAACATCCTCTTTCTCCCGACTGATTCATTAATATCCCGTGCAACCTATTGACTTTTGAGCAAAAAAATGGTAATAAATTAAGGCTCAAGGTTGTTTGAAAAAAAGCAAAAATTACTTCCTGACCACTGCCCACTGCCCACTGCCCACTGCCCACTGACAACAGTCAACAGTCAACAGACTTTTGTATCAATTAATCCCGATCGCAGAGCTGGAAAGCGCTACCATAGTTGCAGCCGAAGTTAACTAAAGTTTAAGAATAACTAGCTTGTCTCAACTGCTCACTGCTTTAGAGTTCCCAGCCAATGTCTGGAAGCTGAATAATGGGTTAACGGTCATTCACCAGCGGATTTCGGCCACACCGGTGGTCGCGCTAGACGTGTGGGTAAGGGCTGGCGCTACGCTGGAGCCGGATTCTTGGTCGGGAATGGCTCATTTTCTAGAACACATGATATTTAAAGGGACGGATTCGATCGCCCCTGGAGAATTTGACCAGGTAATCGAAAATCGCGGCGGTGTCGCCAACGCAGCTACAAGTCACGACTACGCGCATTTTTTCGTCAACGCTGCGGCTGATTATTTAGCAGAAACAGCGCAGCCACTGGCAGAATTGCTGCTGCGGGCTTCGATTCCGGATCGGGAATTCGATCGGGAGCGAGATGTGGTGCTAGAAGAAATCCGTCAAGCTCAAGACAATCCCGATTGGCTGGGTTTCCAAGCAATGATGGAAACAGTTTACCAGCGACATCCCTACAGGCGATCGGTACTCGGCACGGAAGAACTGCTGATGTCGCGAACTCCCCACGAAATGCGCTGTTTCCACCGATCGCACTATCAGCCGGAAAATATGACAGTGGTGGTAGTCGGCGGAATTGATGAACAACAGGCCAGAGATATTACGGGAAAAGCTTTTGAGGAGTTTTCCGATCGGTGGGATTGTCCAAAATTAACCGCAGAGGCGGAACCGCCACTGATAGAAATTCGCCGTCAGGAACTCTGTCTCCCCCGATTGGAACAAGCGCGGCTGATGATGGCCTGGACGGGTCCGGGAGTTGAACATTTGCAAAGTGCTTGCGGCTTGGATTTGCTGTCAGTGTTGCTGGCAGACGGGCGGACTTCGCGTTTAGTCAGGGAACTGCGGGAAGAATTACAATTGGTAGAGGCGATCGACAGCACTTTCTCGTTGCAACGGGAATCGAGTTTATTTACTATCAGTGCAGTCTTGGACGCTTCTGATGTCGAAGAGGTGGAATCTCGGATTTGCGATCGACTTTGGGAATTGCAGTCTGAGCCTGTTTCCGAGGTAGAATTGCTGCGCTGTAAGCGTTTGCTGTGCAACGATTTTGCTTTCTCGCTCGAAACGCCGGGACAGCTAGCCGGTCTTTATGGATATTACAATACGATCGCCACTGCCGAATTAGCGCTCAGCTATCCCACCAGGATTAAAGCATTTGGGCCATTAGACCTCCAGCGCCTAGCTCAACAATATCTCTCTCCCCGACGCTATACAGCCGTGGTACTCAAACCAATCTAATAATAGTTGACTGTTCACTGTTCACTGTTGACTGTTCACTGTTAACAGCAACTAGGTTGGGTTGAGACATGAAACCCAAGTCTATTAATTGGAAATTTGAGATTTGTCCCTCAATCTAAAATCTCAAATCGCCAATCTCAAATCGGACGATCGGTAACGCTCACGCTCTACCCATCCTACGAATAATCATGACTAACAGCCAACAGTCAACAGTCAACAGTCAACAGTCAACATTCAACAGTCAACAAAGAATTCAATGAAAAATGAAATCCAGCGCACGGTTTTAGACAACGGTATTGTTGTCTTAGCAGCAGAAAATCCAGCAGCAGATATTATTGCAGCTAGGATATTCCTGCGGGCCGGCAGTCGCTACGTGCAGCCGGAACAAGCAGGATTGTGTCACTTGCTGTCGGCGGTAATGACTAAGGGAACCGATCTGCTGTCTTCGCTGGAAATTGCCGAGCGTGTAGAATCGGTGGGAGCGAGGTTGAGTGCCGACTCTACTACAGACTATTTTTTAGTGAGTTTGAAGACGGTTTCTGCAGATTTTGAGGAGATTTTGGAGTTGGCGGCGCAATTGACGCGAGAGCCGAATTTCCCGGAAGCTGAAGTCGAACTCGAACGCCGCATTGCCATATCAGCAATTCGATCGCAACAAGAACAGCCATTTGCGATCGCCTTCGAGCAATTGCGGCACGCGATGTACAAGGAACACCCCTATGCTTTCTCTCCCTTGGGCACGGAAGCTACTATGTCAAAGCTCACCAGAAACGAGCTCGAACAGTTCCACAAAACCTATTTCCGTCCCGATAATGTAGTTATTTCTGTAGCCGGCAGAATATCCACCGAAGATGCGATCGCCCTGATCGATCGAACTTTTGGGGACTGGAAAGCGCCTTTAACACCCCTGCCCACTTTAACCGTACCCCCCCTATCACCATCCCCTCAATCGGTCGTTACAGCGCAAGATACGCAGCAATCAGTGATTATGCTGGGCTACCTCGCACCCTCTGTCAAAAATCCCGACTACGCAGCGATTAAGTTGCTGAATACTTATTTGGGTAACGGTTTGTCGAGCCGATTGTTTGTGGAATTGCGAGAAAAGCGGGGCTTGGCTTACGACGTTTCCGCGCTCTACGCGACGCGCTTGGACACGGCTCAGTTTGTTGTGTACATGGGTACGGCGCCGGAAAATACGGCGACTGCTTTTGAAGGATTGCGCGCAGAAGTCGATCGACTCACCAGCATCCAACTAAGCGAGGAAGAATTGCAAGCTTGCAAGAATAAAATGCTCGGTCAATATGCTTTAGGAAAACAAACTAATTCGCAAATTGCCCAAGTTTTAGGCTGGTACGAAATTTTGGGATTGGGAATTAAATTTGACCAGCAATTTCAAGAAAAAATTGCACAGGTGACAGCTTCACAAGCGCGGGATGCTGCTAAGAAATATTTTGTAGAACCGTATATTTCTTTGGTGGGCCCGGAGGCGGCGATTACAGAGTTGGGTGTAGCGGCTGTTTGTTGAGGAGGAAATGGGCGATCGAACTTTTCACAAGTTCGATCGATCTAACCAGTTGATCCATCTGATAGACTAAAGGAATTGATTGGGCTAAGTTGAGCTATGACCATTGCGATCGACCAACCAATACAACAGAAACCACTCAGCTTTGACGAGTTTATCGCCCGTTATGGTGGCGATAAACGCTATGAACTGATCGATGGAGAGGTATTCGACTTGGAACCAACAGGCCCTCATGAGGAGGTTGCAGCCTTCATTACCACAAAGATATGTGTCCAGATCGACGGAACAGGCTTACCTTGGTTTGTTCTTCAGCGGGGACTATTGCGCCCTTCAAATATTGGTATGACAGCATTTAGACCTGATGTTGCAGTTGTCGATCGAGATGAACTTACCAAAGAACTGTTTTGGTCTGGCGAGTCGATCCTGACACTGGGAAGTTCGATTAAATTTGTGGCGGAAGTTGTTAGTAGCAACTGGCAAAATGATTATTCCCGTAAGGTCGAAGACTACGCAGTTTTAGGTATTCCTGAATATTGGATTGCAGACTACGCAGGATTAGGTGGTACTCAACACATTGGGAAGCCCAAACAACCAACCCTCTCTATTTGCACTTTAGTGAATGGGGAATATCAAATTCAGCAGATTCGGGGCGATCAGACCATCGTCTCTCTAACTTTCCCAAACTTAAAACTGACTGCTGAACAGGTGTTGATGGCTGGCAAGTAAAATAGAACTCGATCGCACTTAATTTGAACGTTTTCGGTTCCCGATCGGTCTAAATTCAAGACAGACCCATCAGGTCTAATTTATATGTACTTCGTAAAGCACTTTCAGATTAAAAAAGAGCTGACTCCCTGGCTTAGCGGACTCCTCGCCACTTCCCTGCTGGCCGGAGTAGGCTACACAGCTTACAGCCAACTCACAGTCAAATCCAGCCGCGAAACCAGGCGCAAGGAAAAAACCGTTGCTGTCCAAAGGCTGAACCTGCCGATTACAATTTCGGCAAACGGCACAATAGTGCCCGAACGTTCCGTTAACGTCAGCCCCAAAACTTCAGGAATGCTCAAAAGTTTGCTTGTCAAGGAAGGAGATAAAGTTGAAAAAGGGCAGATTCTCGCCTACATGGACGACTCCAACCTCCAGGGGCAACTTACCCAAACTCGCGGACAACTCGCAGCCGCCGAAGCAAACCTGCAAAAATTGCTCAACGGCACTCGATCGCAGGACATTGCTGTGGCTAAGGCAGTGTTAGCAGAACAACAGGCAAGTCTGGAAAAATTGCTCAACGGCAATCGAACCCAAGACATTGCGGTAGCTGAGGCACAAGTAGCAGAACAACAGGCAAATTTACAAAAATTGCTCAACGGCAATCGAAGCCAGGATATTGCCGTTGCTGAGGCACAACTAGCTGAACAACAGGCAAATTTACAAAAATTGCTCAAAGGCAATCGGCCTGAAGACATCGCCCAAGCGATCGCCAAACTCAGAGATGCCGAATACGCCAAAAACCAAGCTGAGGAAGACTTTCAGAGAAATCAGGAACTCTATAATGCCGGAGCCCTTGCTTTGCAAGTTGTCAACAACTCCCGCACCGCGCGCGATCGAGCTCAAACGCAAGTCAGGCAAGCCGAACAAGCTGTAGCTTTGCTGCAAGCGGGTACTCGCCCCGAAGAAATCGCTGCGGCGCGGGCTGCTGTCGAGCAAAAACGGCAAGCTTTGACTCTGGCGCGATCGGGATCACGCCCGGAAGACCTCGCAGCGGCGCGGGCTGCTGTCGAGCAAAAACGGCAAGCTTTGGCCCTGGCGCGATCGGGCGCACGGCCGGAAGACATCGCTGCGGGGCAGGCCGCCCTGCAGCAAAAACAGCAAGCTTTGGCGCTGCTAGAAGCTGGTTCTCGGCCCGAAGACATCGCCCAAGCCCGCGCCCAAGTTCTCGCCGCTAGAGGCAGCCTGCAAAGCGTTCAAGCGCTGATCGACGACACTGTGCTACGGGCTCCTTTCACCGGCACTGTTACCCGCAAGTACGCAGATCCCGGCGCTTTTGTGACTCCCACTACGGCAGGTAGTGCGGTTTCTTCGGCGACTTCTTCTTCGATTTTGTCCTTAGCTTCAAAAAATCAATTAGTAGCAAACGTAGCAGAAACTAATATTTCTCAGATTCAGATGGGCCAGGCTGCGTCTATTCAAGCCGATGCTTTTGCGGGAAAGACTTTTACAGGTAAAATCACTCAAATTTCGCCTCAGTCGATCGTCCAGCAAAATGTGACAAGTTTTGAGGTAAAAGCGGCAATTATTAATGATGATAAACAAATGCTGCGATCGGGCATGAATGTGAATGTTGAGTTTAAGGCTGGTGAACTCAAAAATGTTTTGGTAGTCCCGACTGCGGCAATTGTCCGCCAACAAAGGGAAACGGGGGTTTATGTTCCTGGTGGAGAAGATGGTAAACCTGCTTTTATGCCGATTAAGACTGGTATCACGGTGGATGATAAGACGGAAGTGCGATCGGGTTTGAAAGGAAATGAAAAAGTGCTCATGAGTTTCCCCCCCGGATTGCGGCATAGATCCCAAAATCCATCGTCGGGGGGAATTCCGGGTTTGCAACCGGGTGGGGGAACGCGCTTGCGTTAGTGGGAAGGAAGAAGAAAAGCACTACACGGATTTTGACACGGATACACGGATTAATTATTGAGTGTGAGTCATATCAAATCCATTGGTATCAGAATTATGGATCTCTCTCTTCTCGGACTCTGCGCCCTCTGCGCCCTCTGCGGTTTAATCATTCAGAAACAACCGTAAACGATATCAGATATTGAAGGAAGAAGAAAAAAAGTTTTAATTGCCCGATGCCCTGTTTGGCCAATGCCCAATACCCAATGCCTAATTAATAATAACATGAAATTACAGACTCGCCCCCGTACCAACAAAATCTCTAACGTTCAAATCGCTTTCATGGCGACAGAGGCGCTGTGGAATAATAAGTTGCGTACCAGTTTAACTATGCTGGGCGTAATTATTGGGATATCTTCGGTAATTGCCATTACTTCGGTGGGACAGGGAGTACAAAAATCAACTGAAGAACAGTTAAAGGCTTTGGGTACAAATGTGCTGTTGGTTTTATCCGGCGCTTCGCGATCGGGCGGTGTCAGTCAGGGAAGCGGTTCTGCTACTACCCTTACTTGGGATGACGCTAGGGCGATCGGCAAACAAGCTCCCGCAGTTAAGGCGATTTCGGCTTATTTGCAGCGCCAAGTGCAAGTGGTTTACGGCGGACAAAATTCATTTACTTCGATTTTGGGAACGGATTTAAATTATCCCGATGTGAAGAACATTCAACCCCAAGAAGGACGGTTTTTTAACGAGGATGAATTGAATGCTGCTGAGCCAGTAGTTGTCCTCGGTTCTAAGGTGCGGGACGAACTTTTTGGAGCGGGAGCTAATGCGCTATCCTCCGATATTCGCATTCAGGGAAACCGCTACAAGGTCATTGGAGTGATGGAAACCAAGGGGTCTGTAGGGGGAACCGATCAGGACGATCGAGTGTATATTCCCCTCAAAAATATGTCTTCGCGGATTGTGGGTAGAAATTCTTTAGCGGGGATTGCGATCTCGGGTTTTTGGTTGCAAACTGCCGACGAAACTGATGTAGCGGATGCTCAATTTCAAGTGGAAAATATCATGCGCTTGCGCCACAATATTTATCCGCCACAACCGGATGATTTTCGAGTTGTAAATCAAGCTGAGATAGTTAATACTTTCAGCAAGGTGATAGGTTTATTTACGGTTATGGTGGGTGCGATCGCCGGAATTTCTTTGGTGGTTGGCGGCATCGGTATTGCTAATATTATGTTGGTGTCTGTTGTGGAACGCACTAAGGAAATCGGGATTCGCAAAGCGGTGGGCGCTACTAATGCAGCAATTCTAATTCAATTTATGGCGGAATCTATTTTAGTTTCCACGGTGGGGGGAACGGCGGGTATAGGGTTGGGAATTGCGATCGCCTTTGGGGCCTCGACAGCGTTCAAATTTCCGTTTGTGGTTTCTGTATGGTCGATCGCGGCAGGTTTTGGGCTGTCTTTTACTGTAGGCTTATTGGCAGGAGTATTGCCGGCTCGGAATGCGGCTCGCTTAGATCCGATCGCAGCTTTGCGGAATGATTGAAGTTAGTGACGTTCGACCCCGTTAAATTGAACACTCCTGGACGCAAGTGTCACAATTATAGTCCTGGACGAACGAGTGGTCAGAAACCGGGGAAAGATGGACGATCGGACTTCCTTGTCGGCCACAGATTCGCTAACGGGACTTAGCCAAAAATCACGTCGAAAATGGCGGCAAACGGGGACAGGTAAACGGTTTGATCTTGAATTGGGTGCAGTCCTGGATTGACAAGGGTTTCACCTCTGATATCAAATCCGCGCTCGATCGCCGGGCGTAAAATCGAGTCAACAGTTAACACTCAACCATCATTCAGTTTTTGGACTGACAGTTAACAGCCAACAGTCAACAGTCAACAGTCAACAGTCAACAGCCAACAAACTCTTTCCCTTACCTAGACAGCTTTTGAGGTCTTTGAGGGGCTAGAAAATGTCTAAGTCTCATTAGGAATAATATACGTCTCTTCAAATATAATAACAAAAACCCCTTATCCAACACGCAATTTCCATGTTAGAAGCATTGGTATTGGCAACAGTATTTTGCGGATTTTTTGGTATCATCTTTAAAAAGAACCTGATCATGAAAATCGTCTGTATGGATGTCATGAGTACAGGGGTTATAGCCTATTACGTGGTGGTGGCATCGCGAGAAGGCTTGCTGACACCCATTATTTCAAAGGGGAAAAATGTTGTCGCTTACGCCGATCCGGTTCCCCAGGCGGTGATCTTAACGGCGATCGTGATCGGATTTTCGATTCAGGCTTTAATGCTGGTTAGTGTGATGAAGCTGGCACGAGATAATCCGACATTAGAAAGTAACGAAATCGAGATGAATAATACCCCATGAATACCCTGACGCTAGCCTGGATTGGACTCCCGTTTTTTGTCGGGTTTAGTATTTATTTGATTCCGAAGTTTGACAAGTATCTCGCAATATTCGGAGCGCTCGCGTCCGCTGCCTATGCGTTCCAGCTTTTTGTTATGCCGTCAGCGGTGACGCTGGAGTTACTGGATAATTTCAGTGTCACGTTGTTAGTCGATCGCTTGAGCGGCTATTTCATCTTAACCAATGCCTTAGTCACAGCAGCGGTGATTATCTACTGTTGGCCCACAGATAAGACGGCATTTTTTTATGCACAGATTCTGATGGTACACGGCAGCCTGAATGCGGCCTTTGCCTCTAGTGACTTTATCAGTTTATATGTGGGGTTAGAGGTCAGTGGCATTGCGGCGTTTCTCTTGATTGCCTATCCTCGCACCGATCGCTCGATTTGGGTAGCTTTGCGCTATCTATTTATTAGCAACACGGCAATGCTGTTTTATCTAGTCGGTGCCGTGCTGGTTTATAAGGCAAGTCATTCGTTCAGTTTTGCAGGCTTGGGTGCAGCGCCCCCAGAGGCGATCGCTCTGATCTTTATGGGACTCTTGGTTAAGGGAGGTGTGTTTGTATCGGGGTTATGGCTACCGTTAACTCACTCGGAAGCAGAAACGCCTGTGTCGGCTTTGCTGTCAGGGATTGTGGTCAAAGCAGGGGTATATCCCCTCGTGCGCTGTGCGCTGATGGTGGATGAGGTGGCACCCATCGTCCGGCTCTTTGGCGTCGGGACGGCGCTGCTGGGCGTGTTCTGTGCCGTTTTAGAAAAAGATAGCAAACGGATGTTGGCTTTTCACACGGTTTCGCAGTTGGGCTTTATCCTCGCTGCACCGGAAGTCGGTGGGTTTTATGCGCTGGCACACGGTTTGGTCAAATCGTCGCTGTTTCTGATTGCAGGATCGTTACCGAGTCGTAATCTGAAAGAATTGAAACAGAAGCCGATCGATACCAACATCTGGATTGCCTTAGTCATAGCTAGCTTATCAATCTCTGGCTTTCCCTTGTTGGTTGGCTTTGGGGCAAAGGTGTTGACGCTGAAGAATTTGGAGCCCTGGCAAGCGATCGCGATGAATGTCGCAGCAGTCGGAACCGCAATCTCTTTTGCTAAATTCATCTTTCTACCCCGTGGCGGACAAACAGCAGCCAAACCCGGTTTTTGGCCTGCGGTGTTGCTGTTACTAGGTGGCCTGATTGCAGCCAATGCCTTTTATGTTGAGGCCTATACGCTGGAAAATATGCTTAAGGCGATCGCCGTCATCGGTGTTGGTTGGTTAGCCTATTTTCTAATTTTTCAACGCACAGCAATCAAACTGCCACGTATGCTTGAAGAATTCGATCATTTGGTCGGTGTTATGAGCTTGATTTCCCTTCTACTATTCTGGATGGCATTGCCAACATGATTGGACATCTAATATTAAGACTGACGATCTGGTTTCTACTTACGGCCGATTTTAGTTTGGCAAATATTGCGATCGGCATCATCATTGCTTTCCTGTTGCCGCGCAGCTACGCACCCCCGGAACCTTTGAGGGAATGGTTGGGGGTGTTGGGTAAAATCTTCATGGCGATTCCGATAGCTTATATAGAAGCTTTTGAACTCATCTTCCGTCCCCACAGACACGAAGATGTGATCATGGAAAAAGTGCCAAACCATCGATCGCCCCTGCTGATATTCCTAGATGTCTTCCTGATCACTTTTACTCCCAAGACGATTGTTGTGAAATATCACGAAGAGGGTTTTTACGAAGTACACAGGGTGCGGCGGATTTCGAGTAATTAGCTGAAGTTTTTTCGGAATTTTTTAACCGCAGAGAACGCAGAGAACGCAGAGAAGGGAGAATAAATAAGTAGATCGGCGATAAAATACGTAAGTAGGTCCGCAGTTAGTAAAAGTGCTCTATCGCAGGGGTTACGATACTTTACATTTTGTGACATACCCGAGTTTATTTACACGCTCGATATTGGATCATTCTCAAGAATCTTTAGGGGCGGGTTCACCAATAGCTTTAAAGATTGCAGACAGGTTAAATAAACCCGCCCCCACCCGCGAAACAGCCCGTCAAGAACAGGCAGGATGCCTGTTCCACAATGATGGCAGAGGTCTATTAAGTTGCACTATTCTCAAGAGTTTCTTGTGGGGTGTAGGGGGTTGGGCACGCGAGCCCGCCCCGATATTAAGTAAGAAAAAAGCAGGAGTGCACACAATTGAACAACTTGAACAACTTGATTCTAATTGCCATGATTCTGGCTCTGCTCATACCCATGTACGAGGTATGGAAAGATCATGATATCTGGCAGACAATGTTGGCGTTTGCCAGTATTTCGACCAAGGCCGCAATCATCGCTCTCGTCATATCCGTCTGGCGCGATGATTGGATGATCGGTGTGGTGGCGGCGATTATCCTCAGTGTGGGTAATGCTGGATTGATGTTGTTGGCACAAATAATCAAACGTATCACTGAAGCATGATCGTAATAGATGTATTGAGCTATACCTGCATCGGTATAGGGATTTTTTTCTGGTTTTGGGGTACTTCTTTCCTACTTGGGAAGCGATCGGTTTTATATAAACTGCACAGTCTTTCGGTAGCAGATACGCTGGGTTCGATCGCGATCGTCGTCGGATTGCTGCTGAAAATACCCAGTAAATGGCCCCTGCTGATTCTGGCGCTCATTTGCTTAGCAACCTGGAACACAATGCTGGGATATGTGTTGGCCTATTGTTCCAAAACAGGGACTAACTATGAACGATAATAGCTACATTTATGTCCTCGTCGCTCTGCTACCCTTAGCTGCTGGTATGGTGGTATTTCAGGTCAATCCATACCACGCTTTGCTACTGCGGGGGGTATTGGGAGCGATCGCCGCCTTGGTGTATACAATTTTAGGCGCGGGGGATGTGGGCTTGACCGAAGCCTTGATGGGTACCCTGCTCGCGATTACACTTTATGCAGTGACGGTGCGTTCATCCCTCGTGCTGCGTCTGGGTGTCATCGAAGAGGGGACAGAGGGCGATGCTATACCAAACGACAAAACCGCAGGTCATTTTAAGCAACTGATAGATGACATCCGCACAGTTTTTCAGAAACGCCATATGCGCCTGGAACTCGTTCCCTATGCGAGTGCACAGGCATTGCAGCGGGCGCTGAGGGAAAAAGAAGTTCATGCAGCTTGTGCGCCACAAAGCCAATTGGAACACAGCGGCGAAGCGCAACTTTATAACACCGCCACCAGAGTTCGGCGTGTCTACGACATCCTGCAAACCGAACTTTCATCACCGGGGACAACCCTAACCTATGTAAATACACCAGACGCAGAGGACAAGCATTGATGAAGTGGGTTTACTTTTTATCAGGGATAGCGCTGTTTATCAAAATGCTGCTAATCGCCAATCCAACAATGGACTTATCGCAGCAAAGTTCGATCGTCGAATTGGTTGTTCAAGATAGTGGAGTAACCAATGCAGTTTCCGGTATCATTTTGCGAAATCGGCTCTACGACACAATCTTTGAAGTTGTGGTATTTACGATCGCCATCTTGGGTGCAAGTTTTATGCTAGCAAATGAACAGCCGTCCTGCGCCATATATCAGTTTACCGATCAACCATCGATTATTTTGGCGCGATTGGGAGCGACGATTGCCGCCTTGGTGGGTATCGAACTAGCAATTCGCGGGCATTTAAGTCCAGGCGGTGGTTTTGCAGCGGGTGTAGCGGGGGGAACTGCGATCGGCTTGGTGGCGATTACCTCATCACCGCAGTGGATGCAAGAAATCTACCAGCGCTGGCACGCCGCGACTTTGGAGAAGGTTTCGGTACTTGTTTTCATTGTATTGTCCGTTATCACTCTGTCAGGATATGAGTTACCGCACGGAGAGTTAGGCACACTTTTCAGCGGAGGCATTCTCCCCTTGCTCAATATCCTGGTTGCAGTCAAAGTCGCATTAGGATCGTGGGCGGTGCTGTTGGTGTTTATTCGCTATCGCGGATTGCTATGACAAATGTTCCGATCTCAAATCCATTGACATTGAAATTAATCATCTCTCTCATTCTCTGACTCTGTGTCCTCTGTGTTCTCTGCGGTTTAATCATTCAGCCTTATAAACGATATTTTACGTTTATAAGGCTGACTCACGAGTAGTCAGAAACCGGTTTTTTTTTCGAGGTCAAAAACCCGGTTTCTTTGCTTTTGATAAGTAATTCCTGTGTACTCATCTGCGTTTATCTGCGTGCATCTGCGGTTAAAAAATCCCAATATCCAAGATATCAGCTTACACTAAACCAGCTCCAAAAATCTGATTTGCAGTCAGGTTAAAATCGGGAAAAGTTTGCGACACAATGCGATCGTTCTCTCGAAACTTGAGGATTTGATATTCACCATCAACCAAGTTACACACAGAAATTGTCGGTTGTTTGGGATTGCCAATAAAATTGCGTCCACCCAACGCAGCATAATCCACAATCCAATATTCAGGGATACCCATCTCCTCATAATCAGCATATTTCAAATAGTAATCATCGCGCCAATTGGTTGACACAACCTCAATTACCAACGGTATCGATGCACCCAAACTGAGGACAGATTGTTTTTGCCACAAAGTTTCGTTCATCAGATTGGCACGATTCACTACCAACACATCAGGGAAAAAACCCGAATCTTTTTCAGGAGGTCTAACTATCGCTTGGTTGGGGATACCGTATGGCAATCCCAGATGATTAATTTGAACAGCAATTGTGATCGTAAGAAAGCCTGTAACTTCTTGATGTTCGCCTACTGGTTGTATTATTTCAATAATATTTCGATTGTGCAGTTCGTAGCGTACCCCCGAATTTTCAGGTAGCCACTCCACAAATTCCTCGAAGTTTACGAGTTTGGGTAAAGCTTGAGTCATAGGTTTTCAGAATTACCGATAATATCAATTATATCTCTATCTATCTGCGTTTATCTGCGTGCATCAGCGGTTACAAATTCCAACTCTGCCAGCCTTGCTAGATTCAGACAATTTAAAATGCTGGATTTAATCGGACGCTTTTCATCCCAAAATACAAGTGCTGAATAAAAGTTAATTGCTGTCGGTGAATTCAAAAGCTCAAAAGTTTGACGTGCAACTCTCTCGCTGTCAAAGCTGAGAAAGTAAACAGTATCATCGAAGATTGCAGGTTTATTAGCGATTTCACCGATTAACCTAAAATCCAATTTTTTATAAAGCCCGCAAATCGCAATTTTCCAAGGTTGGAAACTATAATCGCCTACTCCAAAAATCGAAAAGCGAGGGTTATTTTGATAAATTTTGCTTTTGCGATTATCTAGATATTGCCCGCACTTCTCTAAATAACGTCCGGTTTTAGGGGCTATAGTTTTGATATTTTCGGTTGATTCACCGATAAATTTTTGAGTAACTAGGATATATCGATCTGTAGCATTAATGCGATTTTGAGCAACATCCGATCCTTTAAATAGCGGAAATAGATAAGTTTCCTCAATCTCGATAGCTTCCCCAAATCCATTGACAAACAAATTATCAATTTTCCGAAACTCCATCACATTCGAGCAGTCATGCTTTACGCCCGATCGCCATTTTGCACCTGAATTCACCGCATATAAATCACTCAATTTACTAAAAGCATCTATATCTTTAACCAGGAGATTGTTGTGATATCCGATGCGGTGACAGTCTGAACTTTCTAAACTGCTAAATACATCGCAGAAGTAGTTTTGTGAACTCAAGTCAAACTTGCAGAATAACAGACAGGCATCAACATTTGCATCAAAATACTTTTTAGCATCTATTTTGTAAGTTGCACAGCTAGCGAGATTAAGTTTTTTTGAATGAATGTAACTCAATAACTTTCGGGTCACGGAAGTCTTGCAAAGCATTGCCAGAGTGGCATCACGATTTTGCAACCATTGTATCGCATGGATCGGAATCCATTCTGAGATATCGAAGTTACTTTTACCTGTTAGTGCATCTAAGCCAGTGTGCTTTTGAAAATTAGTTTTTTTAGGCAAGTTTTCACTGCCAATAGTTCCTTGTTGTGAGTTTGTTACCCAAGGAAAGTTGCCAAGTACCAGCACCCTATGATTAAATTGGTTGATTAATGATGTCCAGTCAAATTCAAAAAAATCTCCGTGCTTAACCTCACATCTTTCATCCTGTAACAATTCATGCTTAGCTATTAATTCTCTTAAATAAGTTTGATTGATTTCAACCCCGATAATCTTGCTGGCGGATGGAAACGAATTTGCAGCAGCTTTAATGAAATTACCTATCCCGCAAGTTGGCTCAATGATGACTTTGGGGTTAACATCAAGTTCTCTCAATTTCCCACACACCATCTCGGCTAATTCCAGCGGTGTCTGAAAATCCCCATATTCTAGTTTGGTTTTGCGATCGTTGGAACTCATCTGTTAGATTGATAAACTGCGATAACCCCTTCCTGTTGTCCGGCACCCTCAATGACTCTTCCATACTGAAGTCGCCATTGCAACGCATTAGAAATCGTCAAAAAACCTTGCAATGGTGGGTTTCTCAGTATTTCGTCTGCAATGTTACCTGCTTCAATTTCGTCAACAGGTAAATTTTTGTCAAACATGAAAGCAAGCAAATCATCTTTATTGCCTTCATTATCTAAAATATTGCGAATTCCACGGGTCATTTGAAAATCTGCTGTTCTTTCGGCACTTACGTAAATTGTATGCAAAATATTCAGGGTTGCAGTTCGTATCGTACTGTTGTCTGTCTTTTCATAAACAAAGATAATCAGTGAATATCCCAGTCCAAAAATCTTTTGCCTTGCAGATTTGAAAGGACATGACGACTGCGGTTGCCTAATGCTTGTTACCTTCACGTCAACCAATATTCCTGGGAAATCGATGCCACTTGCTGAATTGCCATCTATAAATTCCTACTTTTGCTTGAGATAGAGTCTGAACTTTTGCTCCAAATATGTCCCAACAGCCTTTCCGTCTGTGATGCCGTAAAGCAGTGGTTCTGGGTGTTGAGACTCGGCTGCTGAAAATATTGCCGCCTCAGCACAAAGAATTTCTACGGTCAGAGTCGTCATTTTAATGAACCACCAGATTATTTAATTTGCTGACCCATTAAAGGGTATCATTAAAGCTCGCAGGTTTATTAGCTATTTCACTTATCAACCTGAAATCCAATTTTTTATAAAGTCTGCAAGTTATTGTGCGGCTTATGCTGTAACCATTTCGGGTTGGATATCAGGCAGGTGATGCTGGCTCAAAATACAACACCATTATTTGCTCTGGATGCAGCCCGACAGATTCATAAGTGCGTCCGTTGCGATCGCTAAATTCAACATCAAACGCTGCACCATCAGCCAACAGTTCAACCACAGTCCCTACTTGTCCGCGCCACAGGCTGTATTCAGGAAGGTCAACGGTCAATGCAACGACATCTAGTAATTTAATTGTATTCTTTGCCACTTTTATTACCTCCAGGCACTACAGAGGATAGCAGGTTGTTAATCTCGGAATCTCGGAATCATGCTCAATAATCCAGCCACTCGGAAGGGTTGCACTTCTATTTTGCCATTCAATCGTGAAATCTAGGGTGTAGCGTTGCCCGAACCCATCCCGCCTCCCTAACTGAGCTTCATGACTTTGAATGACTTCAAGCAAAATTTGGCGCAATTCCTCAGCATTGTAGGTGTCATCCCAAGAATGGATGAAAAAAGCCGCGCTTTGTGTTTGCCATCGTCGTGTTCTGGATTGAGGCAGTAGTCACGAAGTTTACCAATATCAACAACTGCATTCTCTGCATTTGGAATGAGCATAAAAAAGCTGATAGGAATAAGCAGCCCTCAGTTTATCTCGAAATTTGTGATGCAGGCCATTACTCACAACTTAAGCTAAAAGCACTATTATCAATGAGTAACTTTACTCATTTTTTACCTGTTGACCCAATTAAAATATGACTCCATTTGTTCCTTTATTATTGAAAAAAAATTGTTCGGGACTTCTTTGAGTTCCAGGGAAAGGAGAAATAATTAGCCTGACATGAGGTTTTTGTCGTCGCTTAACAATCCCTAAATCTTGATTTTTATCGGAGGCAAAATACTTCACTAAGTCAGAAGCTATTCCTTTTTGATAGGCAACCGAAAAATGATACATCCCCCGATAAATCATTTCTAAAGAAATACGTTCAAGTGGTACTCCTAATTCATCGGCAACCGCATCTCCTAAATCTACTAAAACCGCATAAAATAGCCAAGTAGCCCAGATTTGAAGCTTGATTCCGTTTAATGAACCTGTCCATAAATAGCTGAGATTTAATAATGTTTTTACTGTACAAAATGCCTCTTCAATTCGCCAGCGTCTTTGATATAAATCTGCTACTACATAGGGGAAAAATACTTCAGTTTCTCGGACACTTGTTAGATAAGAGTGCCAGGAAGTCTTGGAGCGAATTTGTACTAATCTTATAGTCAAATCTGGTGTCTGTTTGGTGCCTGCACCTATTTTAATTATCTGGTCTTTAACATCATAAGTATTGGTTAATACCCGCTCGACTTGATAAGATGCACCTTTCTTGATTCGAGTGATAAATCCAATTTCTTGAGAAATTAGTTTTGACCAAAAAGCGAAGTGATAGAAGCCTCTGTCCAATAACAGCAAAGTTTTTGGCTTAACTGTTTTTAGTAAATCTTCTTCCCAATTAGTATCTGCTTGTTTCGGATTTTCCCCAAACCAAATTTCTTCGGGAAGATGAGTTACTAGGTCTATGATTACTCCCATTTTTCCGGCTAATTGACCAATGGGAACATCTATAGCAATCCTAAGTGATTTTCTAGATCCGTAAAATCTGAAAGTCTTGCTATACAACAAGTCTAGGAAGACTAGAGGGCGTTGTGTTGTGAGACTCAGATCGGATTGCTATAATAAACTTTGTAGCTTCTTAAATAATGCTTCTAATGTTGATCCGTCAGCTATCCAGATATTATCAAAGCTTTTTAAGGCAAATTGTCCGCTCTTTGGTAATGGTCTCGATTTTCTCATCAACCATTCCCGACGAAAATGAGGCAGTAATTCTTTAAATACTTTTTCAAATAAAACTGCGGGAAAAGTTAAAAATATGAGTGATAATGCTTGTTGACTAATTGCAGACGGCTCACACCATAAAAATCCAGGGTAAACGCATCTTAACTGGAACCCAAAATATGCTACAGTTAAATCCGACTAAATTTCAATGTAGTTTGTTGTA
>NZ_JAUBPT010000053.1:0-39290 GCF_036700905.1 Microcoleus sp. S13_C3
CGCAATAACCAAAATTCGTAGGGGCGGGTTCGCGACTAATTTTGTCACCCCCAAACAATTTTAATAAACCCGCCCCCACCCAATTAATAACCCCAAACAACATCAATTTATGGTTAAATTCAATGAATTATTAATATTTGGGTGGGGTGGGGGCGGGTTTTACGATTCGTCGTTGGGTGTCATATATTTCCGTGAACCCGCCCCTACAGGATTGTGATATTATAATCTATGGTTGATGAATCTACGCTCGCAATAACCAAAATTCGTAGGGGCGGGTTCGCGACTAATTTTGTCACCCACAAACAATTTTAATAAACCCGCCCCCACCCAACCAACAACCCCAAATAACATCAATTTATGGTTAAATTCAATGAATTATTAATATTTGGGTGGGGTGGGGGCGGGTTTTACGATTCGTCGTTGGGTGTCATATATTTCGGTGAACCCGCCCCTACAGGATGGTGATATTATAATCTATTGTTGATGAATCTACGATCATAACATCTACTAACAAAACCATGAAATCCACACACAGAAAACCCCGCTTTTTCCTCACCTTTCTCTCATTCACCACCTTAACAATGTGGGAAATAGGACTTTTCTTCCCATCCCAAACAGCCACAGCCCAAATTACCCCCGCAACCGACGGAACCAATACTCAAATTACTCCCAGCGGCAACCAATTTAACATCAACGGCGGCCAACAATCAAGCGACGGTGCAAATCTCTTTCACAGTTTCCAAGAATTTGGTTTAACTCAAGGGCAAACTGCCAATTTTATATCAAATCCCAATATTCGCAATATTTTAGGGCGAGTTGTCGGCGGCGATGCTTCGCTGATTAACGGATTAATTCAAATAACGGGTGGCAATTCCAATTTATTTTTAATGAATCCGGCGGGGATTGTTTTCGGTGCAAATGCCAGTTTGAATGTGCCTGCTGCTTTCACTGCGACTACTGCGACGGGCATCGGTTTTGGCAATAACTGGTTTAGTGCGGCTGGTACAAATAATTATACTCAATTAATCGGAAATCCTAATACTTTTGCTTTTACAAATACACAGCCTGGAGGAATTATCAATTTAGGCAATTTGGCTGTGGGACAAGGGCAAAATTTAACTTTATTGGGCGGCACGGTTTTGAGTACGGGACAACTTTCTGCACCGGGAGGAAATATTACTGTTGCGGCTGTACCGGGTGAGAGTTTAGTCAGAATTAGTCAACCGGGAAATCTGTTGAGTTTGGAGATTCAGCCGCAATCTGTCGCGGGGAGTTTGCCTCAAAATTGGGTGTTGCCGGTTGCATCTTTGCCGCAGTTGTTGACTGGTGGCGGGGGAAGTGCAACGGGGGTGACAGTCAACGCTGGAGGGCAAGTAGAATTAACGGGTTCGGGTTTGCAGGTAGAGAATGGAGATGTCGCTGCTAAAGAAGTAATGGCGGAGAATGCAACGCTGTCAGCTAATCGCAATTTGACATTAGTTGAAAGTCAGTTGCGTACAACTGGCGATTTGAATTTGCTGGCTAACAATACAGTGCGGGTGCGCGATAGTGTGGCAAATCCGTTTGTGGCGAATGCTGGCGGAAATCTCTACATTCAGGGAAATCAAAGTATCGATCTTTTGGCGCTGAATCATCTTTCGCAAACGCCATTTGTGAGCGGCGAAAATATGACTTTAGTGAGCGATGGCATGATATCTACAGATGCTCACTTTCGCAGTGGCAGTAATATGTCAATTGTCGATCGATCGGGCAAACCTGCTAATTTTACCAGTTTGTACGATCCAATTATGCAGCCTAATGACTATACCTCTGGGGGATATACGGGTGCATCTATCAAGGTAGATACGACTTCTGGTACTGGAAATATTACTTTTAATGGAGATATCATAATTACGAGTCCAGATGCAACTTTGGCTGGTGCTACTACAGGTGATGAATTTATATTGGGCAGTTCGCGCTCGGTAATTTTGCGATCGGGTGGTGACATTCAAGTAGTAGGAAAAATTGATACGTTTCCCGATCCGAATTTGTTCCCAAGAACTGGTCAAACTGGCCCTATAACTTTGCAAGCGGCAGGCAGCATTCAAACAGGAAACATTAACGCAGATAATTTTGGGGGCGATGCTGGTTCTATATCTTTGACTGCAGGAGGAAATATTTCAACAGGAGCACTTCGGGCTATAGCCACCGCTGTGAATGGCAAGGGCGGTGATATTACTGTTAATGCTGGTGGCAGCTTTACTCTTAGAGAAAGTATAGCTTCTTTCGCGTCCAGTGGATCGGGTGATATTACTCTCAAAGCAAAAAACGATATCACTTTAGACTGTACCTCCCCTAGTTTTTGCATAGAGAGTTTTGCAGGAGGAGTTCCTAATACAGTACCTACTGGCAGTAGTGGTAATGTTACCATCATCAGCGAACAGGGAGCTATTATTTTTCCTCCAAGCGGAGTACATATAACCACTGGAAATAGCGGTTTATCCAGCTTTCCTGGTTCTGTAACGTTACAGGCAAATGGTAACGTTAACGTAAGTTATATAGGTGCAGAGAGTATAGGTGAATCTACAGCAGATGGTGCAGATATTAATATTACAAGCGTAAATGGCAATATCCAGCTTGGCGACCTCAATAATTCTTCAGACAGCGGTAAGAATGGCGGCAATATTACTATCTCTACCAGTGGAAATATTATAACAGGTAACGTATTAAACTATGGTAAATTGCAAGGCGGGATTGTTGATTTTACTAGCACAAATGGCAGCATCACTACAGGGAAAGTAAATGCAACCAGCTCTCAGGATTCAGGAAATGATACGATTTTTCTACCGGAAAATGGTGGGTCAATTACTTTGAGTGCCGATCGCAATATTACGACTGGCAATCTCACTGTAACGGCGAATCAAAACGGCGGCCCGATCGCACTTACGAGCACTGCCGGTTCCATAAATACCGGAACGATCGATGTCACGGGCGATCGCGCTGCTGGAAATATTACCATTCAAGCCAGCACCGGCATCACAACACCGACAACAGGAACCGCGATCGCGGGTACTTCTGCTAAGGGCAATGGCAGCAATGTTACTTTATCTACTGCCAGCGGTGACATTAATATAGGCGATGTTTTAGTATCTGGAATACAGGGTGGAAATCTTAACTTTACTAACAGCAACGGAAATATCAATACAGGTCAGTTATTGACAAGTTATGACGGTTCATCTCCCGGCCTTAAAACTAACACAGGCGGCAATGTTAATCTAAATGCTGGGGGAAATATTACTACCAGCGACATCCGGGCGATCGGCAATCAAGACGGCGGCTCAATAACCTTCAAAAGCGGCGGTTCTATAGATACTACCGCCGGAATCATCAACGCGATCGGCGGCAACAACGGCGGCAATATTTCCCTCGAAGCCACAACCAACATCAGTACGGCAGGAATTGGTAGCGCTTTATTGTTAAGTGGCTTCAACGCCAATAGCGGCAATCTTCGCATTCAAAGCGGCGGTAATATCGACACAACTGCCGGCCCAATTATTACCGCTGCGGCAAATGGTAAGGGCGGAGGAATCACCATAAATTCTGGCGGAACAGTTTCGACATCTGATATTAATTCCCGCACTTTCGCTCCCAGTATTACTGTTAGTGGTGGCAATATTGATGTCCAGGCAAATGATTCTATTACTGCCAAGGGCAAGATCGAAACCAACCGCAATAACATTACTTTTAACGCTCCGGTAACATTAGGTGACAACCTGTCGGTAAAAATTTTAGAAACTGGCGATATTACTTTTAAGTCTACTGTTGACGGCCCTTACAGTCTGACTGTTCAACCCGATGCCGGAAGTGTTGACTTTGGTGGTGCTGTGGGCAGTGTTGCTCCCCTCAACAGCGTCAATATTCAAGATGATATCCCCGAAAGTCCCGCTGCAATTAACATTATTACTACAAATAATATTACCGCCAAAAATATTACCTCACCCGCCGGAATTTCTTTGTTTAGTGAGAACGGAGAAATCACAATTAAAAATCTTGATGCGACTTCCCCTAACACTGGTGGCAATATCGATTTGAATGCTGGAACTAATATTACTGCGGACGATATCAATACCTCGTCTGCTGGTAATGGCGGCAGTATCTTGCTCGACGCTACCGGAAGTATTACTGTTGGTAAAATTGACTCTTCGGCGCAGGGGAATGCAGGGAATGTCACGGCTTATAACCGCAGCACTTCTGGCAATATTACTGTGAATCAAATTGATGCTCAGAGTCAGGGCAGCGGTATCGGCGGAAATGTGGAGATTCTGATGGGAAGGTTTTTTCGATCGCTCAATTCCTTCACAGACAGAAACGGCATCAATGCTAGCATTTCTACGGCTGGAAATCCTGGAGATAGCAGCGGCGGTACTATAATTATCCGCCACGGAGGCGCAGGATTAACGCCGTTTATTGTCGGTGATTCTGCCACAAATGGAACGGCGGGTGCAATTACTAGGGGAAATTCTAATCCTATTCAAACAATTTTGCCCGATCGCGAATATCTCTATACTCACAAACAGGATGTCGATCGCATTCAAATTATTTCCGTGCCGCCACCAATAGTTGCGCCGACACCCGCAGCTACTCCCACACCCGCACCCACACCAGCAGCTACTCCAACGCCCGCACCCACAGCCGCAGCTACTCCAGCGCCCGCACCCACAGCCACAGCTACTCCAACGCCTGCACCCACAGCCGCAGCTACTCCAACGCCCGCACCGACACTCGCAGCTACTCCAGCCCCTTCCCCAACACCGACTCCAGCGCCCGCACGCACGCCCTCACCGCAACTCCCACCGCGTTTACCCCTGGCACCTTCCCCAATTCCCGAAAGCTCGATCGCACCATCCCCAACTCCCGAAAGCTCGATCGCACCTTTCCCAATTCGCCAAATATTTATCCCACCTGCCCCAATTCCCCAAACTTCGATCGCACCTTCGGCAACACCCGATCCGATACCTGGTTTTCCCCTCAACATCCGACTACCTGAATTGCCCGATTCATTCGTACTGCCACCCCGCGCGCGCCCCACACAGCCCTCAACACCCACAACCCCAAACGCTGCTGCCCGCATAGCTTCGAGGCCTAGCCTTCCCTCTGTTTCCCAAATCACCTCCTCCCTCGCCACTCAACCTGCGATCGCCCCTCAACCTTCAAACGCCCCAAATCCCTCGCCCACAGCCCCTCTTGCCTCCGTAACCCAGCCGTTAGCTCCAATTCAGCCAGCACCTGCAAGTGCGATCGTACCCGCGCCTGTAAGTGCGATCGTACCCGCGCCTGCACCCGTCCCCGCACCCGCTGTCAGCCCCAGCCAAACTCCCCAACAAAATTTAGCTTTTTTAATTGGCGATTTATTGGGTGCTGAAACTTCTTTCGAGCTAAATCCTGAAACTGGAAATACCAGAGTTGGCTTTCAACTAGACAATAATCGACAAATATCGATCGACATACCGCCCGTTGTTGAAACACCCAATCTTACCTTTATCCCAGCTTCAGAAAACCCTCCCGAAAACCCGCCGCAGCTTGGCGCTTCTTCCACCGAACAACCCGACGGATACATAGTCTTAAATCCCCCTCCCGCCGAGACGCCTCCTCCAGAACAACCTGCTGAAAACGCTACTAATTGGTTGGCAAATATTCCCCAAATCTCTCTGCCGCAAATAGAATCACCTCCCGTTAATCCAGTACCCGCACCAACACCAGCACCAGCACCAACTCCAGCGCCCGCACCAACACCAGCGCCAGCACCAATTCCCGCACCAGCGCCAATTCCCGCACCAGCGCCAATTCCCCCTCCGATCGCAGAAAATCCCTTACCCGCAGATATCCCAAATCTCTTTCCCTCACAAATTAGCAGATTGCTCGTCGAACAAACTTTAGACCAAGGTAATGCTAATGATGCGGTTGCTCTAATTGACCAACTCTTTGAACAAGACTACGAAAATTATTATGGGGAAAATTTCACAGATAAAAAAATCAACGTTCAATATCTAAGAGAAACTCTCAAAACAATCAAGGAGGAAACCGGGAAGCAAGCTGTAATTGTTTACGCGCTCGTCCGGCTCAAAGAAGTGTCGCTAGTGTTAGTAGTTCCCGACGGGCCTCCTATTCTCAAACAAGCGCCGGTTAACAGCAAAACACTGCTAAAAACTGTGAATCTTTTTCAGGGCTATTTGGCACAGCCACAAAGTTCCCAAGATACAGCATATTTGGAAAACGCGCAGCAACTTTACCAATGGTTAATTGCACCAATATCTAAAGAATTGGAATCGTTAAATATCGATACGCTAATTTTTTCATTCGATGCAGGTTTGCGCCAACTGCCACTATCCGCTTTGCACGACGGCAAGCAATTTCTAGTAGAAAAGTACAGCCTCGGCTCAATCCCCAGTGTCAGCCTGAGTAACACAAAGTATCAAAGTTTGAAAAACGCTCAAGTTTTAGCAATGGGTGCTTCAGAATTTCCACACACCAAGAAAGAGCGTTTGGCTGCGGTGCCGATCGAATTATCTGCGATCGCCGGGAGGAGAACAGAAACGCAAAATCCAGCAGCATTTCCCTTGTGGCAAGGTCGCTCTTTTCTCAATCAAGACTTTACCCTAGAAAACCTGAGAAAACAGCGAGAACAACAGGCATTTGGAATCGTTCACTTAGCTACTCACGCCAGTTTTCCTCAAGGCGAAAATGGAAGAAAAGAAGCTGAGATTGATTTGTGGGACAGCTCTTTGGCGCTGGATGAATTTAGGTCGGCGAAGTGGTACGATCGCCGACAAGTAGAATTATTAGTGCTGAGTGCGTGCCAAACTGCGATCGGCGACAATACAGCAGAAATGGGATTTGCTGGACTGGCCGTCCGCAGCGGTGTCAAATCAGCGGTAGCGAGTTTGTGGAAAGTTAATGATATCGGCACTTTGGCGTTGATGACCGAGTTTTATGGCAATTTGCGATCGGAAAATATTAAAGCTGAAGCCCTCAGAAAAGCTCAACTGGCAATGATCCACAAACAAATTGTAGTAAAAGGCGGTCAATTGCGGGGAACTCAAGGCGCGATCGACATTAATCAAGCCACACAAGTAGCAAATGCAGATTTCTCTCACCCGAACTTTTGGGCCGGATTCACAATAATTGGCAGTCCTTGGTAATAGGCGATAAGTAGTAGGACACAATTAATTACACAAAAATTTGGGCTACAAGCCTTGTCTAGTAAAGAATCAGCAAAAAATCAGTGTGTAATTAATTCTGTCCAATTACTTATTTGTAGGGAAACGGCACGGCGCCATGTCGGGTGCGATATCTGTAGGCAAACAACACGGTCCAGTGTCCGGCGTCCAGAGTATCCCTGACAATCAAGCATCCAGGATACCCGCCACGTGATTCATCCGTCCAGAAATAAAAAACCTGTATCCGATAAAGGAGCCCCCGAATTTATCCGTGGGGTCAATGCTTCAATTCTAAAATCTAAAATCTAAAATCTAAAATCTAAAATCGATTGACTACTATCTTTTTATGTCATAAATTTGCTATGAATAGCAAAACTAAACACTAGCGGGGCAAAACCTGTGGGCAAGTTTGATAAAATATTCAATTCAGAAGACCAATCCGAAGCAAGCTTGACTTTAGAAGAATCCGTAGCAGCGGTAGCACTTGTCGCAGCCGAGGCAAATTCCCCTGATACGGATGCTGATATCTTAGAAAGCATACTTTGGGAATCAGAAATATTTGCTGAATACTCGGAAGATGATATGTCAGCAATGTTTCAAAGACTCGCAGGTATTGTCGCCCAAGACGGTTTAGGAGCATTATTTAATACTGCTTGGGAATCTATGCCAGATGAGTTAGTTTTGGATACTTTTGCCATAACCGCAGCAATGTTTGTCGCAGATGGCGAAATATCTCAGAAGCACCAGGCTTTTCTTCAGGAATTCCAGCAAGCATTAGGTGTGGAAGATGAGGAAGCTGCAGAAATTATTGAGGATGTAATTGCTGCTTACTCGGAAGTAGAGGGCGAAGAGTCTGATTTCGATGCGGCATGGTACGTATCTCCTGAAGGCAATTTTAGCGTTCCCATTCCAGTTGACCAGGAACGAGGCGGTAAAATGGATGAGCAAGAAGGCTGTGTCGCATTTTCAGACGACTTTGGCGTTTTGCTGAAAATTGATTATTTCCCTGTTGCTGGTGAAGTTGAAGAAACAATCGAGTCGGTTGGCGAGGAAGGTTATCTCAAGTCTTTTCTCGACAATTTTGTTTCTCAGGCAATTCTTGCTAATGTTCCCAATTCTAAGTTACTCCACGCGGAATATTTAGAAGATGAAGAAGCTTATTTCGTGGTTTTAGATTTGCCGGCGGGTGCAACTATCAGCGTGCAAGAAAACGATGGCCCTCTGACTCGGTTGGATGCTTACCGGGGACTTATGGCTTTTATTGCTGACGATTTTTGCTACACGGTAAGCTGTCAGCGCATTTATCAGGAGGGGGATGAATTGGGTTCTCTGGAGTCTGAAGTTGAGGGAATTATGAACAAGATTTTTGACTTTATTGAGACAATCGAATTCGGGCCGATCGAATAAAGAGGACTTATACCTTTTTCGATTAAAGAATTGGGACTGGTGCGATCGATTGACCGTAAGAACCCGGCCGGGGCGGGTTTTTGAGATTGTCAATTATTGGCGGGTATTGTTGGTGAACCCGCCCCTACCATATTAATGGTAATTGATAGGACATGATATTACAGGTTTTTTTGCAATAAAATAGTGCGATCGACAACAGGCTTTTTTGAGCGGTTCTCGATCGCACTTCCAGATACATTCAGTCAACCACAGTCGAGAGGTAGCAGCAATTAGCCGCCATTTTCGACTAATTAGTAGTCTGAGCTTCCACCAATCTTTGCTTGAGTTCTTCCAGAGCACTCGCCCAGCGCGGATCTGGCTGCACTGAGCCGGAATCAGCGCTCGACACCGTTGTGGCTGACTGATTGCGGCGAGACTTGTTGTTGTCACCCCGACGGCGATTGCTTTTGCTGGAACCGCCTCCACCTTGACTAGGGGGAGCCGACGAGCGTTGCTGTTGCTGTGGCGCAGGCACAGGCATAGGGACAGACGCCGATGCCGACACCAATTGCGGTGACTGCGGCGACTGCTGCTGATCGTCTTCGCCCTTCTCAGATTTACCCTTAGAGCGGGGCAATGCCTTCTCTATTTTCAGCGGGTTTTCTTTGAACATCAAGCCGTTATATTTCTCAATAACTTGGTCGGCTTGTTCGTCGGTTAGCACCGTCACAAAACCGAATCCTCTGCATTTTCCAGTTTTGCGGTCTGTAATTACCTTGGTGGTAACAGATTCGCCCTCCGGTGCAAAAACTTCTTGCAATTCTAGGCGATCGAGTTCCTTCGGTAGATTGCCAACATAAAGACGAATAGACATGAAAAATTCCTCCCGACTTGGATTTTAATTAATTTGCTCGAACAGAATTACCTGAACTCAACTGAATATTGACTTCAGGCAAACACCACATAACCCGAAAATTGGCGCATTCCTCCCACCAACCTTGACAGCTCCCCCACCTTTTAGAACAAAAAGATGATTTACTCTGATAAGGCCGGAACTTAACCGCCGATGCAGAGAGCTTTTAAATCTCAGGTTGTTGTGTAAACTTTTAGTCATCACTCAAATGTTTAGGCTATTGGCTATTCTGTATTACTTGCTTCCGGTTTTGATTCAGAATGTTTATAGCCAGGGCCGTCTAGAAATTTATGTCCAAGGATGTGTCAATTGCAAGCGATCGGAATGCCAATATTCAGTTTAATACAGTGATGGATAAAATGGCTAACATTTTTTCAGCCAGTAATCTTACCTCGCTCCTCATCTCGCTCCTAATGCTGAGAACTACTCACTTACCCGCTATCCCTTAAATCAGGCCCGGCAGAGTCCGAGCATTCTTTAAAGGTATCACAGCCTTGGTAACAGAGCTAGTTATTTAGGAAGATTTCAGTCTGAATTTAACGGAAACCACATCTGAATCACTTTTGAGAATTCATCCGGCACAGCAAAAATAGCGATCGAAAAAAAACAGCCGACAAGCGGCTGGCTGTACTTGCTGTGTTGGGATGTTGACAATTTTTACGCAATGCCTTAAGGGATTTTAGCCAACTGAAGTTATCGCGCTATTTGGTTCAATCCAATTCCTGTAAACTAATGTAACAGAATGCTGGCAAAAAAGCAACTTTTCTTTACGAAAGAAGTTCGGCAACGGATTTTGTAACGGATGTAACGGATGTAACGGATAGACTGTAGGGTGCGTAGGGAGCAACTCCAGAATCCGATCGCCAATCCCCTGTTTAACTCAACACCGATCGAGGATGCGCGTTGTTGGCGACTCACCTGAGATGTTGCACCATTCTCAATAAGCTTTTTATGAACAGGCAAGATGCCTGTTCCACAAAGAGTGAATTTTCTTGTGGAACAGGCATCTTGCCTGTTCCTGAGAAAGGTGCAAGATGTGAGATTCACCCCACAATCTGATAAATATTCCTCACCTTGGGCCCTGGATAATGATGTATGCGCCCCAAAAAGCAGCAGCAAAAGCCAAAATCGCAGACCAAATCGGATGTCCGCTGTCACTGGCCCTCCCTCCTTGAGTGCGGAGACTTTCAAGGTCGATCGCCACAGTAGCACCCCGGCGCAGCCAACCAGTCGCCACAACAGATGTTCCGATCAAATCGCTAGGGCGAGTAGTCTCTTTGAACAAAAATGGCCACAAAGAGCCAATGTAGCCAAACCTCGAAACATAGTGCAACCTCACCAACCCTGTCGCCGTTTGCAAAATCAAATCTTGTCCCAGCCAATTACTCATACCCGATCGACCCAAAAGTTGCCCTTCCAGCCGCACCGGTTCAGCATCCAGCGGCAAACTATCGGGATTTGACAAAATTTCCGGCAAACTCGGCGAAGCGGTTTCTCGCGGTATAATATCCGGGAAGAAATAATTGATCCGCATCAAAGTACCGATGCTAAATCCGATCGGCAAACAGCCCCAAAGAATAGATCGATCGCCCCAAAGCCAATCCAACTGCCAAATACTCGTCCTCGAAAAAATCCCCCCAATCAGCCAAAGCACCCCGACTATCGTCAAACTCATCGGAATCCCAAAAAACGGCGCACCCTGTAAAAATAGTTTTGAGTCTTTAAATTCGATTATTGACTTAAACAGAGACAATTTTCCTTTCCTGGGTTGTTCTTCCACTCCCGCGTTTGCCAAATCTAACTCTGTCTCCAGTTGCCAGAATTGAGCATAAAGAGCCAACAGCTTCAAACGCTCTCCCAGCAAAGGATGCGCGCGGTTAACCGTCAACCAATTGCGCTCCTGATTGCTGACATCCCACAGCAAAATCTGTTCTAGCGGCGCGTGTAATGCAGCAGAACCAAGGGTTACAGCTTGTCCAACACCTACGGGTAACAATAGATCGAAACTTTCGAGGAAAAAGCTAGTTTGTTTTTGCTGTTCGATATTATCAGCAATGCCGATCGCAATTTTACCCAGTGCCCGCGTCAAACCGTTAGGATTACCCGTAATTTCCGCAGCAGTGCGATCGCTAAAATACACTCTGCGGCGCGACAGCCACAACATCGGCCAGCGCAACAACTTATAAATCCCGTAACTAATAGCAGAAATTGCAGCGGCCACAAATTTAACAGCAGAACGCAAAAACTCGATCGTCATTAAATCACACAACCGCTCTTGCCAGTGCGCCACCTGCCAATAAATCAAGTAAGGAATCTGAATCACCAGCAGCGCCAGCGACATCGGCGCAAAATCCCAGTGAGAGATATGGCCCAACTCCCGCGCGAAAATAGTAGCAATTTCATCATCCGTCAACTGTTCCAACAGCCCGCGACTCACAGCAATCCGAGCAAAACGGGGCAAACAGCCGTAACTGAAAGCTACAGGAACATTCAGCGGCAAGAGTTTCAACACCGGCACCGGCATATTTTGCTTCGTACAATAACTTCGCAGTACCCGACTAGCTTCCTTGCTGTGCTTGGATAAAACTGACCCGCGCAGAGTTTCGATGCCACAAAACAGTTTCAGCAGCGCGTCTATCAGCCAGGGAGACGAGGCCAAAAGCAATCCAAAAACCATCTGAACAAAGGGAGTTGGATCGCGGTAAAAAAGCTGAATCGGCGCGAAAATAGGCAGTCTACTGAATATGTAAAGCTGAACCAACAGAGAATTTGTGTTTGTCAGCAAGAATTGCAGGATAAACCGGGCTAGGAAAAATAGGGCGATCGCACTTGCAACGGCTTCCACCCTAAACTCCAGCAACTTCAGCGGTTTGAGGGGGCGCGGGCTTTTGGCGCGGCCTGCTTCGCGCCAAGTGAGTTGGTAAGTATCTGGGCTGGCGACTCCGGGAATATCTGTTGGGGAACCGGAACCATTTTCGCCGCTAGTTTCTGCGGTATCCGGTGCAGTTTCTGTAGGGGCGGTGCCCCCGTGCCCGCCCTCTGATGTCGGGCGAATCGGCGGTGTGGGGGGTGGAGGTGGCGGGGAAATCGGTTGCGATTTGGCGTTCCCAGGCTCTACAGCAGGCTCTAAAGGTAAAAATCCTGTTTTTTTATCTACGGTCGGTCGTAGCGAAGCGGGGCGTAAGCCATCGCCCTCAATCGTTTTTTTCGGCGATTTTGTTCCGGCATCAAAGGCGACAAAGCCTGTTTCGGGGGGAGTCTCTGCGGATTTTGGTTTATTTTCCGGTGGTTTTGGCGGGCGAGGGGGGGTTAATTCTGTTAAAGCGCGATCGGCCCAAGTTTTGACTTGAGGGTTGGGACTTTTGGCGAGGGAAGAGCACAGGGCGATCGCCTTTTTGACATTACCGGTTGCTTTGTACGCAGCCACTAACCCCATCTGCGCGCGGATTCCCGACGGCTGATTAGCTGCGGTTTGGGTAAGGGATTCTAAAAGGGCGATCGCGGTGGGGTAATCCTGCTGTTTCAAAGCTGCTAGCCCAGCCTCTAGAGACTGTTTTGCAGATGAATCCGCCGGATTTGGATTAGTGGAAGGTGCCATGACTGTGCTTTCGCTAGCGTCCTTTCTAAGATAGCTTGGGTGGTCGATCGATAGCTGTTATAACACAACTCTATTTTGCTGTCATTAGTTGCAACTTTTGCCGCAAGGTACTTAAATAATTTCACTAAAATTATTTGTTTCTGAGATATTGCACGATCGCCACGATCCGACAGGGGTTTAAACCCCTGCCTCAAAGCTAAAGTCCTCTAAAAGAGGACTGAAGAATTATGTCAATTTGTGGTTAAATACTTCCTTGCTCTTTTAGTCTCGCGTTGCGCGGACTTTGTTTGTGTAGACGCGATTTCAATCGCCAGGTTTTAATCTCTATTTTTTGATGCTAAAATTGAAAACAGTAGCTAAAGGAAAAATGCCATGTCAGAACAAGACATCGCTAATATCATTACGATCGAACCGGGTAAGCGAGGTGGTAAACCTTGTATTCGAGGTATGAGAATTACGGTTTATGACGTGTTGGAATATCTCGCTTCTGGGATGACTTATCAAGAAATCCTAGAGGATTTTCCCTATCTCACGCAACAGGATATTTTAGCTTGCTTGAGTTTCGCTGCGAAACGAGAGCAGTTTATGTTAGTTGTTGGGTGATGAAACTACTGTTATTTGACCAAAATCTCTCTCCTCGTCTTGTCAATCTCCTTGCTGATATTTATCCAGATTCCGCTCATGTTGATGCAATTGGATTACCTACCGCACCCGATCGCGAAGTTTGGGAGTATGCTCGTCAGCATGACTATATTGTCGTTACTAAGGATGCGGATTTTAGCGAATTGAGTCTATTGTTGGGATTTCCTCCGAAGGTAATTTGGATACGGCGCGGAAATTGCTCGACGCGGGATATCGAGAGGCTACTCAGAGAGAACTATGGTGCGATCGCAGTTTTAAGTGACACTCCTAATAGCGGTATTATCAGTTTGTTTTAACTCACATCTTGCACCATTCTCAAGAACAGGCAAGATGCCTGTTCCACAAGAAAATTCATCTTTGTGGAACAGGCATCTTGCCTGTTCCTAAACAAGTAATTGAGAAGGGTGCAACATCTCAGTTTTAATAAAAACGTTTAAAGAAACCGGGTTTTTTGCCGAATCTACGCATCACAACGAAATATTCTCGAAAAAACCCGGTTTCTGGCCACCCGCGCGTCAGCCTTTAAAGAAACCGGGTTTTTGGCCGAATCTACGAATCACAACCAAGTATTCTCGTAAAAACCCGGTTTCTAGCCACCCATGCGTCATTCCTCCAAGAAACCGGGTTTTTTACCGAATCTGCGCCTCACAACCCAGTATTCTCGTAAAAACCCGGTTTCTGGGCCCCATGCGTAAGCCCTAAAAAGAACTTAACCTTGCAGCTTACCGCCCAGATTGTCTCGGCGATGTACCGTCAGCCCGCTTCCGACGGATCAGCACGCTCATCACCTGCTTCGGATTAGCCGCACGCTGTACGGGACTCCAATCGCCCACTTCTGCAAATCCCAGTCGGTACAAAGTGAGTATGGTTTCCCGGACACCTTTGGGCGAACCGACAACCGTTAACAGCACCACTTCCTGTTCGCATACTGCTGCTGAGTCGTCATTTGGGCATTGGGATTTGTTGTCGTCAGGCACGAATTCCTGTGACATAATATGTTCTCCTGGTTTTGGGTTTTCTAGAAAAACCCAAAAACCCAGCCGCCCCGCATTTCAAGACATAGCAGGGCGGCTACAGAGAATGTTAAGATTCTCGGAGCCTCCAGACTGCTGATTCCAGTTTGGCGGTTATGCTGTCCATTGCTGTTACCAGCAGCTTTGGGCAGTGCAACTAGATTTTTGGGCGACGCGGGCTGCCTCCTCTACAAGCAAGCAACCTCTCACTTCAAAGCGTAGCCGCAGAGGGGGCCAGCCGTCAACCGATTTTAGATTTTAGATTTTAGATTTTAGATTTTGGATTGACTCGTTACCAGCGTCAGCGGCTGGAAACCAGTTAGTTGGGCCGAAATGCTAAAGTGAAAGTAATGTTGCTTTAGTACAACCATGTCCAAACGACTCACCATTGCCCAAGCACAGCAGCAGCTTCCAAACCTACCCCAAGAACTTATCAATGAGCCTATCATCATCACTCAAGATGGCGTTCCCGTTATGGCTGCAATCAGCTACACGCATTTGACTGAACTGTTAGAAACCTTAGATATTCTCACCGATACAGAATTCGTTACCAAATTGCGCCAAAGCATCACCCAAGCCCGCCAAGGCGAAACTATTTCCTGGGAAAATGCCAAAGCAAAATTGGGACTATGAATCACGAAGAAAATGCGATCGAATATGAGATCCAGCTTACGCCACTGGCACTGGAAATGTTGGAGGCAGTCAAAGATCGACGAGAACAGGAAAAATTGCGCGATCGCATCGATCAACTAAAAGTTGAACCACAAAAGCAAGGCAAAGCCCTTGTAGATAACCTATCAGGATTTCGCAGCATCCGAGCTGTTGGACAGCGCTATCGTATAGTTTATCAAGTCGAACAAGATCGAGTTCTAGTTGTTGTCGTGGGATTAGGGAGACGTAAAGATGGTGACAAAAAAGACATTTACACCATCTTAGAAAAATTGTTAGATCCGTGATTGTAACTTCTTATATCCGGCGTATTTAAGCCGAATATAGCAATCCTAAATCATTCATGTAAATTTGTAGGGGTAGTGCTAAGAGTGCCTACCCCCTATTTATCGGGGCAACCACGGGGGGATTGCCCCTACAATAATTACGCGAATGATTTAGGGTTGCTATAAATATCATTCGTAAGGACACAACACTGTTGTGTCCTTTGCCTGCGGTAATCTCACTCCTCGCTAACAGCCAAACCAGAAACCACAGGGGCGATCGCATTTAACTTCAACACAGGATGCTCCCCTTCCACCTGTCGGCAATTCCAGTCATTTCTAAACAGCAAAACCGGCCTTCCCCAAGTATCTTTCACCGTCACCGTATTAAACAGCCGCCCAACTTTTTCCAGCGCCTCCCAACCGCCGTCAACCCAACGAGCTACACTGTAAGGCAACATATCGATCGTCGTTTCCACATTATATTCCGACTGCATTCTGAACTGCACAACTTCAAATTGCAACTGTCCGACAGCCGCCAAAATTGGCTCGCGTTTCGACTCATCAACCGAGTACATAATTTGCACAGCGCCTTCTTCCTGCAACTCAGAAACGCCTTTGCGGAACTGCTTAAACTTAGAAGGATTGGGATTTCTCAAAAAAGCAAAAAGTTCAGGAGAAAAACAGGGAATCCCTTCATATTCCAGTTTTTGGCCGGTGTAAATAGTATCGCCGATCGCAAATACTCCCGGATTGTTCAAACCGATCACATCGCCCGGATACGCAACCTCGATCGACTCACGATCCTGAGCAAATAACTTTTGAGGTCTTGACAAACGCACCGTTTTACCACTGCGAGCGTGAGTCACGTTCATGTCCTTTTCAAACTTGCCCGTACAAACCCGAATAAACGCCACCCGATCGCGGTGTCTTGGGTCCATATTGGCTTGCAATTTAAACACAAACCCGGTAAAGTCTTCATAAGTTGGGGGCAAATCTCCGGCGCTGCTCTTGCGGGCGATAGGCTTCATAGCGTAATCTAAAAACGCATCTAAAAACAGTTCGACCCCAAAATTGCTCATGGCGCTGCCAAAGAAAACTGGTGTCATTTTTCCAGCCCGAACCAAGTCTAAATCGAGTTCAGTTCCCAACTCATCAAGCAGTTCTAACTCTTCTTTGAGCTGATAGTAAAGGTCTTGTTCCAACAAATCTTCAATGCGCGGATCGCCCAATTCGATGACGGTATCAACAGCAGCGCGAGAACCGTGCTTAGTGCGCTCAAATAAGTGAATTTTGCGCCCTCTGCGATCGAAAACACCTTTAAAGCGATCGCCCGTACCTATGGGCCAATTTACCGGATAAGTCTGCAACCCCAATTCCTTCTCAATTTCGTCCAACAAATCCAAAGGTTCTCTGCTAGGGCGATCGAGCTTATTAAAGAAAGTAAAAATAGGCAGACTTCGCAGCTTACAAACTTCAAATAACTTCCGAGTTTGCGGTTCCAAACCCTTAGCAGCATCCTCAAGCATCACCGCATTGTCAGCCGCCGCCAGAGTGCGATAAGTATCTTCGCTAAAATCTTGGTGTCCTGGAGTATCGAGCAGATTAATGTGATATTTTTTATACTCAAACTGCAAAACAGTAGAAGTAATAGAAATTCCCCGCTGCTGTTCCATCGCCATCCAGTCAGAGGTAGCGTGTCGCTGAGCCCGCCGCGCTTTCACAGAACCTGCTTCGTGAATTGCACCTCCGTACAGCAGCAGCTTTTCTGTCAAAGTAGTTTTTCCCGCGTCAGGGTGCGAGATAATAGCAAAGTTGCGCCGGCGCTCAACAGCAGTTAGCAATTCAGTTTCGAGTTCTGTTGTCATCACAATTTGGTAGGGGAATCATCACCCGATCGCCATTATAGCCTGTGCTACAGTTGCTATTAAAGGTAAAATTATCAATAAAGTCAAGGAAGAAATTTAGTATGTACGACTCCGACAAGCGGAAGCTGCTATCACTGGTGTGTCACGGGGCGATTTTTTTCAGCACGTTACTGTTCTCGATCGGAGCGCCGATCGCTGTATTGTTAGTATCAGATGACCCCGTTGTCAAAGAAAACGCCACAGAAGCCATCAATTTTCACCTTAATGTATGGGTGTACAGCGCCGTAATTGTGGCGTTAACTGTCGTCACTTTCGGTCTTGCTGGCTTTATCCTAGTCCCCCTAGGTTATCTGCTACACTGGGGACTGACAATAATGGCTATCCTCCACGTTTTGCAAACTCCTAACCAACCTTACCGCTACCCTTTTATTTTCCGAATAGTTTAGACAGCAAATCGCGCTTCACCATCAATTTCAACAACCCGATTTTTTGAAAAAACCGGGTTTTTAATTATTTTATAACTCAAGACGCTTGGGTTAGTGCTAAAAAAACCGATCGTGCGTAGGTTGGGCACGAGTGAACGAACCCTCCGTTTCACTCCGCCCAACATTTTCGCTATAATTTTCCACGGGCCCAAGCGTATTGAATTATCGAAAGCTTTTTAACCATTCATATTTGGCGTTACCATAGGCTTCTATTGCCAGCAATCCGTCTGCACCGCGTCTGGACAGCTAGAATCGCCATCGCGATAATATCTTTGAGTAAGTGTGCTTTACTTCTTTCTATTCTTGGGCCCTTCAAACTGGCAAAATGTTCTAAAAAAATGGCATTTCAAATATTCATTGAAGACCAGGAATCTGTTTGTTTTTGTTGGAAACTTACAGCTTTACTAAAACCTATTGCCCTTGATATTCCCACTAAAATACAACAAAATACATTGAAATTTAGTCGGATTTAACTGTAGCATATTTTGCGTTAAAGTTAAGATGCGTTTAGCCTGCGCCGGGAGGGTGACATAATGTCTAAGGCTCCATCTAAGGAATGAGAATTAAATAACTTACACAAGGAAAGTGGGGGGAGCATCTCAATGAAAGCAACCAAGCTAGAAATAGGAGTCAGGAGTCAGGAGTCAGGAGCCCGGAGAAAAGAGTCAGAAGGAAGAAGTCAGGAGCCAGAAGAAGTGTTTTTACAAATATGAGATGCTCCCTTTGTGGGGAGTAGGGGATGGGCGTCCCGCCCGCCCTTTTTGGACGGGCGGGACGCCCATCCCACCATAACAATTAAAATTGTAAGTTATTTAATTCGCGATCCTAAATACGTGACTCGATATGCCGAAGTATCGCCATTTATAGCGAGCAAGGCTTCATATTGCTCCCAGTTAACGCGATCGGTAATGTAGCGGCATTGAGGAGCTTGGCGTTGGCTCGCTTGTTGGTCAAGTAGCGCGTTGAGCTCGCTTGTGAACATTAGTATTAAGTAATTGGACAGAATTAATTACACACTGATTTTTTGCTGATTCTTTACTAGACAAGGCTTGTAGCCCAAATTTTTGTGTAATTAATTGTGTCCTACTACTTACCTGCTTTAGGTTGTCTTCATTCTAATTTACTGAAGGCGATCGCACAAATGTCTATCCTCCTCCTTCACATCGGCATTTGTTCGCAAATAATCGCGCACGCGATCGCAACCATCAGCCAACAAATCCACTTTCAAAACTCGCTCCACATTCCACAAAATCAGCGTATTATCCTCACCGACAGAAGCCACAAACGATCCATCCCCACTATACGCTACCCCCCGAATCGCCGCAGAGTTACCTCGGATCGTCGTTAATTCCGTACCGTCAAGCTTCCAAAACTTCAGCGTATTGTCTACACTACCAGAAGCAATAATATTACCATCCGGGCTAAACGCCACCCCCCATACCGCGGCCAGATGACCTTCCAGAGTTCTCAGTAACTTACCATCCACAGTCCAAAGCTTAATAGTATTGTCCCCGCTGCCAGAAGCCAGAAATTTACCGTCAGGGCTAAATGCCACCCTCCACACAGCAGCAGTATGACCTTGAAAAGTTCGTAGGGGCAGTGCCCCCGTGCCTGCCCCATCAAGCTTCCACAACTTCACAGTACCATCCCCTCCTGCCGAGGCAATTAGCTGACCGTCAGGGCTAAATACCACCTGCCAAATAGGAGCATGATGTCCTGTCATAGTATGCAATAAAGTACCATCGGGCCGCCAAAGCTTGATAGTATTATCTTGACTTCCCGAAGCAAGAATTTGACCGTCAGGACTAAAAGCCAACCCCATAACTGTAGCGTTATGACCTACCAAAGTTGCGATCGCTTTTCCGTTGCGAGTCCAGATATTCACCTTATTATCATTTCTGCCAGAAGCAATTAACTTGCCATCGCCACTCATGGCAACAGCATAAATCGCAGCGTTTTCTACAGTGAAAGTCCTCAACAATTTGCCTTGCCGACTCCACAGCTTAGTCGTGCCATCCTCGCTGCCCGTAGCAATTGTAGAACTATCCGAACTGACATCTAAAGCCCAAATCCCGGCTTTATGTGCAGTAATCATCGTCCGCAATGGATTTTGACGCCACAGCCGCACCGTGTTTTCTGCACCCGCCGAAGCAATAAAACTGCCATCCGGGCTCCAAGCTATCCCCCAAATCGAGGCAGTGTGACCTCTAAATGTCGTCCGTTCTGTTCCGTCAAGATTCCAGAGTTTTACAGTTTGATCCCGACTTGCAGAAGCAAGAGTCTGACCATCGGGACTGAAAACAACTTCGGAGACTACAGCAGAATGACCTTCAAGCGTTCGTAGGGGCAGCGCCCCCGTGCCTGGCCCATTAACTGTCCAGAGTTTCACCGTTTTGTCTCCACTTGCTGAAGCCACAATCTGACCGTCTGGACTAAACGCCGCTGCAGATACCACAGAAGTATGACCCCGGAAAGTTCGTAGGGGCAGTGCCCCCGTGCCTGCCCCGTCTTTGTTCCAGAGTTTCACCGTTTTATCGCCACTTGCCGTAACAATAGTCTGACCATCTGGACTGAAAGCCACTGAGGATACCCCAGCAGTATGACCCTGGAGAGTTCGTAGGGGCAGTGCCCCCGTGCCTGCCCCGTCTTTGTTCCAGAGTTTCACCGTTTTGTCCATGCTGGCAGAGGCAATTGTTTGACCGTCGGGACTAAACGCCACTGTCCAGATACCAGCAGTATGACCCTGAAAAGTTCGTAGGGGCAGTGCCCCCGTGCCTGCCCTATCGAGTTTCCAAAGTTTTACAGTTCCATCATCACTTCCTGAAGCAAGAAACTGACCGTCCGGGCTAAATTTGACAGACCGAACGATCGCCTGATGACCTTTGAGTGTTGCTATTTCCGTCCCGTCCCGCCGCCACACTTTAATAGTTTTATCCACACTTGTTGAGGCAATAAACTTACTGTCCCGACTAATATCAATTCCAATAACAGCCCCTTTATGTCCCGATAAACGGTTATATTCATCCCCTTCATAAACCGCTTGACGCAATACATTGATAACTTGATTCTCTATATTTTTATCCGTATTGCCTAATTTTTGTAGTCGGCGCTTAGCTTTAATTGCTGCTATTAGTGCATCCAATCGGCGATTAGAGGCAAACAGTCCCTCCGAGGAAGAAACCAGCGCTTCAATTTCACTTATCCGAGCTTCGCGCTCACTAATAACGGATCGGCGATACTGAAAATAACTTGTTACTCCTAAAGCACAGGCAAGCAGCAGTGCCATACTCACAGAAAATAGTAAAGCCCTCTGTCGTTTCGCTGCTTTTTTTTCTTGAATTAATCGCATTTGTTCTTCTGCCAGTCGCGCTTCCACTTCTTTGGTGCGTTCTGCTTCTAAAGCTTGTTGAACTTCTCGCCTATCTAATTCGGCACTAGCAGCTAAGAACTGATAGTCTAGGTTACTCAAGCTTTTTTCCTGTGCCCAGATTTGAGCATCTTTTAAGGCTTGTCCCCGCAAAAGTCTCGAAAAATCTGTTTGTTGTGAAGCAACCCAAGCATCGAAAGTTTGCGAGTAGGGGCGCAGTTGCCCTAATTGCTTCTCTACCCATTGCAGGTTAAAAACTTCAGCATAAACCCTGTTTCTCACCTGTAAATAACCATTATTTTTGACAACTAATCCCGATAATAATAGTTCAATTTGTTCTGGTGAGTCATCACTTGATACCCCACCCGCTCTGTTGCTCAAAGGTAGAAATCTTTCATTTCCTTGTAGGGGCAATTCTCCTGTAGTTGCCCTATAAAGATTTGGGTCAGGCACGGGGGTAATGCCCCTATCGTCCTCTTCAAAGTCCCACAATGAAACAGAACCGCTGGTTAAGGGGGGATTAGATTGTAAAATTTGCTGGTAGATGCCGAGTAATCTGCCCGCGCGTTGTTCGTTGCGAGTAATCCGCTCCTTTATGGTTTTTAAATGTTCCGGCTCATCCTGAGATTCCCATTTATTAATGATATTTTCTCGCACTAAACGATCTACCCAAAACTCTTCTGTTCCTGGTGGAATTGTTACTATTTTTTGCGGTGTAGTTTGAATTGCTATGTAGGCTAAATAGCACAGTTTTTGCGTCAGGAATGGCTGCCCCGAAGTCCAAGCCAATATCTGTTTGAGAATAGGTTGATAATTATTGACTACAATTGCCAATCCCGCCGCTAAGGGCTGAGCTTCTTCTAGTTCAAAACCTCGTAAATTTATGGCTCGACCAATATTAAAAGGAGTTCGTTTTTTATCAACAATTAAATCACTAGGTGTAGCCACTCCAAATATGGCAAAAGTAATCCGATTATATTCTGGATTAATTGAGCGTTGATTATAGCAAAAGCGAATTAGGGCGAAAAAATCATCTACCGGGAAATCTAGACTGAGAACACTGTCAATTTCATCAATAAATATAATAATTTTTTCTTCAGGAAACTTGGCTAACAAAATATCTTCAATAAAATGACTCAATCTTTGCAGGAATGATACATCTTCTTCATCACGCCACCAGGTTTTTAGGTTAACTTGCCCTAAAAGATTGAAGCCGCGCCACAGTTCACCAATCATCCCTTTATACCACTGTAAAGGAGTGATATTTTCACTGCCGATGCGGGTCATATCGATCGTGCTGCATTGAAATCCTTCGGCTTGCAATCGATGGAAGGTGCGAACGAGAAGGGAAGATTTGCCCATTTGTCGCGAATTGAGAATGTAGCAAAATTCGCCCGCTTTTAAGGCTTCATAAAGTTCGGAATCTGCTTGCCGCACTACGTATGTAGGCGCATCACTGGCGAGACTGCCACCAATTTGGTATGTTACCTTGGTCATGCCGTTTATGAGTTGGTTTAAAGGTGAAAATTGACTATAAAAAGAGGCAGTGTGAGCGTTATTTTTGTCACCCTCTCTACTGAATTATAATCCATCGGTAAAATTTAGGTTTCCCAAGGAGTTGTTCTTATAATAAATTGACAAAGTAACAACTAGAAGTTATTATACAATATAGCCTAATGTTGTCAATTTATATTGACATTTAAATTAACAGCAAACAAGGAGAATCAATATGCTCATTCAAGAACAACCAGCACAGTCTAAACAAATGACCCTAGACGAGTTTCTGGACTGGTATCCAGAGGGTCAAGGTCGCTTTGAACTACATGATGGAGCCGTTATTGAAATGCAAGCAACTGGAACACACGAACAGGTGGGGGGTTTCCTAGCCCTTGAAGTGGGAGTAGAAATTAAACGTTTGGCTTTGCCCTATTTCATTCCCCGCCAAGGAATTATTAAGGCTATTGATTCTGATAAGTCTGGCTACAGCCCAGATGTGATGGTGTTAGATTGGCAACAAATCGAAACGGAACCGATGTGGAAAAAGCGCTCGACTATTACCAGAGGTGAAACTATCCGTTTAGTCATCGAAATCGTGAGTACAAATTGGCAAGATGACTACTTAATAAAGTTAGCAGAATATGAAAAATTGGCAATTCCTGAATACTGGATTGTCGATTATTTGGGGTTGGGGGGAAGAAGATATATTGGCAACCCCAAGCAACCAACTATTTCCGTTTATCAGTTAGTTGATGGTGAGTATGTAGTTAATCAGTTTAGAGGTGATGATGGGGTGCGATCGCTTGCATTCCCCGATTTAAACTTAACGGCAGAACAGATTTTTCAGGTGGGGCAATAACTAACTAAAGTTGTGCGAACCAAAATAGAGGCGGTACAACTCACAGCTTAGCGTACAGCGGTTGTTATCGATATGAATCAGCCCCATACTAAATAATTTAGAAGCCAATATCGGATCTAATTCCACTCCGTGTTCCGATTTTACCACTTGTTTAAGTGCAACCATAAGTTCGGGATACTCTTGCAATGTTGCCCAAAAACTCCGCAAGTAATCTTTATAAATTCCCGCTATTGTGGGAGCTTCTTGTAGTAGCTGATCTAGCCTTACACTGTTTTGACAGAGGTGGTAAAGAGCTAGCCGCACCAGATAAGGATGTCCCCCCACCATTGCCATCAGTCGATCGCCATTGGAGCCCTCTGTCCAATCCAGTCCGTGACGCTGCGCTAAAGCAACTATCTGCTCTTCTGTAAAATAGGGCAATTGCAGCGGTAAACCGACATTAAAAGGCGATTCAGTGAGCTTTAAAGGAATATAAATTTCTGTGGAGTGAAGAACGATTAACCGCAGTTTTCCCAAAGTTTCAATCCGCTTTCCTTCTTCATGCCAGCTTCGCAGCAGCGGCAAAAATTCGCGGGCAATTTTTGGATACTCAAAAATTCTATTTACTTCATTTAAAGCTAACACAAGAGGGGTACTGATTTCTGCTAATATATATTGTTGCAAATAGATGGTGCAGCTTACTTTGCTACCCATGTCTTCATCCCAATAATCATCTAATAGAGGTGGTAATTCTAGGTTGCGGCTGATATTGGCACAAAACCACCGTAAAAATTTATCGAGGTTGTCTAAAACAGCTTCCTCGGCTTGCTGAAAATCTAAACTTACAGTTCGATAGTCAAGAGAAGTCGCGCGCTCTAAAATCCGTAGCAGAAGGGAACTTTTTCCCATCTTCCTGGGAGCTTTAATCCGCAGCACACTTCCTGGTTTGGCAATCTCTCGATAGGCGAGTTCTTCAATTAGGGAGTGATGGATATAAAATGGCGAACCGAGGGGCACGGGAGAACCGGGAAATTCTAAAGGTGTTGCGAGGCATTGGCTGCGGGTGAATTCTTCAATTAATTCTCGTTCCTCTGCAGTCAGGGAACGTGATTCTACACAAGAGCGAAAATTTGATTTACTAATAGATGTCTGCAAGATTTGAGAGAGAGATTGCCACAAGGATGAGGCGATGTTTCTCAGGTAATGCTCTCCGTAATGAGAGGCAGATGCGATACTTGTATAAGTCTTTCCTTCCCAAACTTGGCGGAGTATGATTTCTTGTACTGGATATAAATCTTTTTGTAATCGGACACGAGTTAGCTGTAGTACCTCATCTATCGTCATAATTTGCAATTATCCCGTCAGTGTATCGTTGATATTATCACTTATAATTGACTGTAAAGCTGAGAGCGATCGCCTATTGGATTGCCACACGCTCCTGTCGCGACATTTCTCAGGGGGTAATTGGTCACATCGGTTAATTCTCCCCCGAAGAGTATCACTATCAATAAAGAATTCCCTCGCGGGGTGGGGGCGGGTGTATTTAACCTGTCTGCACTCTTCAAGGGTACAAGAGTGAACCCACCTCTACAGGTTTTTGAGAATGGTTCTCTTCGTTAAGTTAAATCCGTGACATCAGTTAAATCTGGTGATTGCCCCGTTGCCTGACTGGTAACTGAGTGCTATAACCCACTTTCAATGGGCGCTGGCGCTCCTACTGGAAAGGAATCTGCGCTCAGTTTTTTTTTATCGTTGGCCAAAATGTCATGCCGGTGTCACAGTTGATAGTGAAGGCAGAATTAAAAATGTGACAGTTGACTTTGCTAAAGCTTAGTCGATTGATGTTAAGTTAATTAACAATAGTTTCAGATCGCTGCATTTACTCATCACAAGTGTTCAGTCCCCAAGTCTAATTCTTATCTTTGTACCCGCCCTTTTTAATTTTTTCGAGTAATCACCTCTGACAAATATTAGCAAATAACCGAGTTTATTTAATGCAAATGGTTCATAAAATGTTTCCAAATTATTTTATTCCTCACGGCCATTGCTACTTGTGGAAGCCTGGATTAGTGGGGCTACACGTTTTGTCCGATGGCTTGATAGCCGTCGCTTATTTTTTGATACCGCTCACGCTGATTTATATTGTCAAAAAGCGGCAAGACGTGCCTTTTGACTGGGTTTTCATGCTGTTTGGGTCTTTTATTATCTGCTGCGGGATTACCCATATTATGGAAATATGGACGCTGTGGCATCCTAATTATTGGTTCTCTGGTTTTCTTAAAGGGATTACGGCGCTGATTTCCCTATGTACAGCAGCAGTGCTGGTAGAACTAATCCCAAAAATCTTGGCTATTCCCAGTCCCGCTCAATTGACGGCGGCAAATAGGGCTTTACAAAATGAGATTGGCGAGCGCAAACAAGCTCAAGAAGCACTCTCGGAATTAATGCTAGAATTGGAAAAACGGGTGATTGAGAGGACGATCGCTTTAGAATCCACTAATGAACTTTTGCTACAGGAAAATCGCGATCGCTCTTTGGCTGAAAATTCATTGCGGCACTCGGAAGCTAAACTGCGAGAGCAAACTCAGCATTTAGAGAACGCTCTGCAACAACTTAAAGGCGCTCAAGCTCAACTCGTGCAAACTGAAAAAATGTCGTCTTTGGGGCAAATGGTAGCTGGGGTTGCCCACGAGATAAATAACCCTGTTAACTTCATTTATGGCAATCTGATTCCGGCCCAGGAATACATTAAAGATATTGTGGAAGTGATTAAGGCTTATCAAGTTTATTACCCCAATCCTGCGCCGGAAATTGCCGACAAGATTCACAGTATCGAACTCGATTTTATTTTAAAAGACTTGCAAAAACTTTTTGGTTCGATCAAAATTGGAGCAGAGCGAATTAGGGAGATTGTTAAGTCTTTACGAACTTTCTCCAGGTTAGACGAAGCCGACATGAAAAAGGTAAATATCCATGAAGGTCTCGATAGCACTTTAATGATTTTGCAGCACCGCTTGAAAGAACAACCAAACCGTCCGCCTATCCAAGTGATTAAAGAGTATGGAGATTTGCCAGAATTGCAATGCTACGCTGGGCAGCTTAACCAAGTATTTATGAATATTTGTTCTAATGCTATTGATGCTTTAGAACAGATTGTAGAGCAGGGATATTCGACCAACGGTTATTGGGAAAATAATTTCTCTGACAACTTACAAAACACCTATTGCCCACTGCTAAAAATTCGCATCCGGACCCTTTTAGTTGATGGCAAGTGGGTGCAGATTCACATTGCTGATAATGGCACTGGCATAGATTATGATGCGATCGCTAAAATTTACGATCCATTTTATACAACGAAACCTATCGGTGCTGGTACCGGGCTGGGTTTGGCAATTTCTTATCAGATTATTCAAGCCCATGAAGGTTATTTGCGCTGCACTTCCGAGGTTGGAAGAGGTACGGAGTTTATTATTGAAATTCCTTGGCGATCGCAATTAGGCGATCGCCACCTACTGCCCAAGCAAGCTGTTATGAACAAGCGGGGTTTAGGCGTTAATAAATAATGCTGAATCCCGATAAAATTTTCTGTTTATTTTATTTATTTGCCTAACTTAGGCATCATCATATCCCTATTATCGGCCAATAACAACTATTATGTGGGAAGCACTCAAAAATATCTTTTCCCCAACTCAGTATATGCCTCACGGTCATTGCTATCTTTGGCAAACGCCTTTAGTGTGGCTGCACGTAACTGGGGACTTTTTAATCGCGATCGCCTACTATTCAATTCCGGCGATGCTAATTTATTTTATCTTCAAGCGGCGCGATGTTCCTTTTTTAGGAATATTTGCTTTATTTGGTGCATTTATTATTCTCTGCGGCACGGGTCACTTGCTAGACATTTGGACGTTGTGGCATTCCGCTTATTGGCTGTCGGGGATTGAAAAAGGAATTACTGCACTTGTTTCCTGCTTCACAGCAGGCTCGATGGTAACACTATTGCCCCAGTTTTTTTCTTTAAAAACCCCCCAAGAATTAGAGGCAATCAATTGCAAGTTGCAGACTGAGATTGCGGTGCGTGAAGAGGCTGAGTTAGCGTTGCGCCACGCTTATGATGATTTAGAAATTAAAGTTCAAGAACGCACCGCAGAGTTGAGAAAAATCAACGGTTATTTAGAAGCAGAAATTAGAGAAAAGATAGCCGCTGAATCGGCTTTGCGAGAACGAGAGACTAGATTAACAGAACAACAAAATGGCTTGCTAGAATTAGCAAAAAATTCTAGTATCTACGAGGGAAATATCGGCCAGGCGTTGAGAGAGATTACGCAAATGGCAACTCGCACCCTGAATGTCGATCGCGGAAGCGTTTGGTTTTATAAGGAAGATAAATCCGCAATGTGCTGTGCGGATCTTTACGAACTGACGCCCAATCAACACAGCGGCGGTGGAGAACTGAAAGTTGCTGACTATCCTAGCTATTTCCAAGCTTTGAATACAGAACAGGCGATCGCAGCGGTTGATGCCAAAACAGATCCGCGCACCCGAGAATTTAGCGAATCTTATTTGACGCCTTTAAACATTTCGTCGATGCTAGATGTTCCTATTACCCATCAAGGACAAATTGCGGGTGTAATTTGTTTAGAACATCAGGGAACGACCAGGAATTGGACGCTCGACGAACAAAGCTTCGCTAGCTATGTGGCACAGATCGCAGCTTTAGCAATGGAAGCTCGCGATCGCAAGCAAGCTGAGTTAAACTTGCGTTCTGTCACCGAACGCTTGCAATATTTACTGGCGACTACTCCGGCGGTGATTTTTAGCTGCAAATTAGGGGGAAATTATGACGTAACATTTGTCAGCGATAATATTGTTTCAATGATTGGTTACGAAGCGAGAGAATTTCTTGATGGTTCCCTTGATTGGCATAGCCTGGTTCATCCCGAAGATCGAGAGATTGTTGCTACTTCATTCGCTCAGATATTGGAAAAAGAATCGATTTCCTACGAATACCGCGAACGGCACAAAGACGGTAGTTATCGTTGGATATACGATGAGGTTAAGTTAGTCAAAGATGCTGCTGGCATACCTGTGGAGTGCGTTGGTTATGGAGTAGATGTTACTGCTCGCAAACAGGCGGAAATAGCCTTGCAGCAACAAGTAAAAAGGGAGCGGCTGGTGAATTCAATTCAAGAGCGAATTCGTTCCTCTCTTAACCTAGAAGAAGTGCTGACAATGGCGGTGGAAGAAGTGCGCCAGTTTTTGTCAACAGACAGGACAGTTATTTACCGCTTTAATCCAGATTGGAGTGGATTTGTCGCCGTTGAGTCGGTAGCAGCCGACACGATGCCGATTTTGGGAATTGATATTAACGATTCTTGCTTTCGAGAACACTACGTCTCTGTTTACGAGCAGGGCCACCTTCGTGCGATCGACAATATTTATACAGCAGGTATTTCAGAGTGCCACATTAATTTACTGAGCGAGTTGGAAGTTAAAGCTAACCTCGTGGTTCCCATTTTGCAAGGTGAAAAATTATGGGGGCTACTCATTGCTCATCACTGCCGCAGTCAAAGGCATTGGAGCTCTTCTGAGATAGAATCTCTTAAGCAAATTTCCGTGCAGCTAGCAATTGCCATCCAGCAATCCACCCTTTTTGAACAAGCCAAAACAGAAATTGCCGATCGCAAATTAGCAGAAACAGCATTACAAAAAGCTGTTGTAGCTGCTGATACAGCTAACCGTGCCAAGAGCGAATTCCTTTCTTCTATGAGCCACGAACTGCGGACTCCCCTGAATGCCATTCTCGGATTTAGTCAGGTGATGGTGCGCGATTCATCTCTCAACAATCAACACCAACAGCACCTAGAAATTATTAATCGCGCGGGTGAACATTTGCTTGCCCTAATTAATGACATTTTGGAAATGTCCAAAATTGAAGCGGGCAGAAGTCAGCTTAATGAAAGCAGTTTTAATTTAATGCGCTTGCTAAAAACCTTAGAAGAAATGTTTCGATTAAAAGCTAAATCTAAGAAATTGCAGCTAAATTTGGAACTGGGTGACGGCGTACCACACTTTGTTAGTGGAGATGAAGGTAAATTGCGCCAAATCTTGATTAATCTTGTAGGGAATGCGATCAAGTTTACAGAGAGGGGTAGCGTTACTTTGCGAGTGAAAAAGAAGGTAGAAGAAAGTTTGGAGGCTAAAAATCCAGAGTTTTCCGACACACCAACAAAACTTGCCGACGCGGGTTCTGAAAGCTGGGCGGTTGAAACCGCAGCTATACAAACAAAACCCGCCGGCGCGGGCTCGGAAAGCTGGGCGGTTGAAACCGCAGCTATACAAACAAAACCCGCCGGCGCGGGTTCTAATCAGTCCGCGCAGGCGGACTTTGATTGTGTAGACGCGAATTCTATTCGCCCGGTATTTTTACAAAAGTCGGAATTGTTGCGCCTTCAGTTTGAAATTGAAGATACTGGCCTTGGCATTGCCGCAGAAGAGATGAATAAGTTATTTGAACCCTTTGAGCAAACAAAAACAGGTCAAAAATCTCAACAGGGGACTGGGTTAGGTTTACCAATTAGCCGCAAATTTGTACAAATGATGGGAGGAAATATTACTGTCAGTAGTACACCTGAGTTGGGAAGTAAGTTTGCATTTGATATTCAAATCAGCCTTGCCCCTCCCAGCGAGATTAAAATCCTTAAACCGCAGAAAAAAGTAATTGGTTTAGCACCGAATCAACCCGAATACCGGATTTTGGTTGTTGACGATCGCGCCGATAACTGCCTAGTCATAGAGAGATTATTGTCACCACTAGGCATGCTCGTGCGATCGGCTAGAGATGGTGAAGAAGCTATTGCTGTATGGGAGGATTGGCAACCGCACCTGATCTGGATGGATATGCAGATGCCTGTCATGGATGGCTATGAAGCCACCAGAAAAATGAAAGCTCATCCTCTAGGAAAACAAACTGTAATAGTTGCTCTTACTGCTAGCGCTTTTGAAGAGGAACGACAAACTATTTTAGGAGCAGGCTGCGATGATTTCATGCGTAAACCCTTCGAGGCAAAGATATTATTTGCGAAAATGGAAGAACTTTTAGGAGTGCGTTACATTTACGAGGAATCTGTTGAGGCACCCCTAGAAAATGAAAGCGAAATTAGCGGAGTGACTAGCAATCAATCTGTCGAGTCACAACTCGGTCAAATGCCTCTTGAGTGGGTAGAAAAGATATCTCATGCTGCTCATGAATGTTGCGACGATAAAATGGTCAAGTTGATTGATGAAATGCCGAGCCAGTTTGCTTTGGCCGCACAATATTTAACTACTTTGGTGCAAGATTTCCTATTTGACGATATTATAGAGATAGCGCATTCAGCAGTTGCGGCGAGGGAAAAATAATACCAGTTTTCAACTAATCTAAACTTAGGAGGGTATTTTGTTTAAAAAAGACCTAACATTAAGCCCTAATAGCGTCTCCTTGCCATCTAGTTTTAGGAGAGCAAATCGGCATTTATACTGTTTCGTTTTTTTGAGGTAAACTTCTTAAGTGTTAATATCTTTTATCTTGACAAACTACCGTGAGCGATCGCATGGACAGCCATCAATATCCTACAATTCAAGCCAACATTTTAGTAGTTGATGATAAGCCCGATAATGTGCGGCTTTTATCTACAATTTTGACCGAACAAGGGTACCAGGTTCGTAAAGCCCTGAACGGGCAAAGGGCGATCGCTACAGTGCAAGAGTTTGCGCCGACTCTAATTCTGCTGGACGTGATGATGCCAGACATGAATGGATATGAGGTATGTGCAAAGTTGAAAGCTTCACCAAAAACCAGTTCGATTCCCGTGATTTTTTTAAGCGCCTTAGATGACGTTTTAGATAAGGTGAAAGCTTTTGAGGTGGGAGCAGTTGACTATATTACTAAACCTTTTCAAGGTAAAGAAGTATTGGCACGAGTGGCAAATCAGTTAACAATTCAAAGTCAACAACAGTTACTTCAACAGCAAACGAAGCAATTCCAAGAACTTGTCGAACGTTTGCAAAACGAAATTAAAGAGCGGCAGGGGGTGGAGCTAGCTTTACGGCTGGCTCAAACAAAGTCGGATCATTTATTGCTGAATATTTTACCAGCAGCGATTGTTGAAAATTTGAAAAAGGGCGAGGGTTCTCCTGCCCAGAGGTTTGATTCAGCAACAGTTCTTTTTGCCGATATTGTCGATTTTACGTCTATTGCTGCTAGAATGTTACCTCTAGAATTGGTAAATGTACTAAACCAGATTTTTTCAAGGTTTGACCAACTAACTGAAAAACACGGTTTGGAAAAAATTAAAACAATTGGAGATGCTTATATGGTAGCGGGGGGGTTGCCTGTGCCGAGGGCAGATCATGTAGAAGCGATCGCAAATATGGCCTTGGATATGCAGGAAGCGATCGCGGATTTTCAAACTGACAAAGGCGAACCATTTCAAATTCGGATTGGCATTCATACAGGGCCCGTAGTTGCTGGCGTAATTGGCACTAAAAAATTTATCTATGACTTGTGGGGAGATACTGTTAATGTTGCTTCTCGGATGGAATGTCAAGGATTACCGGGATATATTCAAGTTACTACGGCTATTTACGAACTGTTAAAATCTCGCTATTTATTTGAGGAAAGAGGTGCGATCGCGGTTAAAGGAAAAGGAGAGATGATCGCCTATTGGCTAAAGGCTAAAAAAGATGATTCGGCGGTTACAATCGAATCTTGTCAAACGAATTCCACTCCTAGCGAACTAAGAGAGTACCCACATACCCGAATTATTTAAGAAGTGGGGTATCTAACCTATGAACTCTGGATGAACGTCGAGCTAATCCTTAAAAAATGAAAATAATTTGCAGTTGCCAATTTGTATTTTCCCGGACGATTTCAATGCGATCGATAAATTCTCGAAAGTAAAACCTGCGTTCTGATTCTGATAAATCGAGCCAAAATTGCGGCAGGGAAACAGTTTGGGCAATTTCTCGCAAATTTACTGGGGGTAGTTGCGCTAATTTGCTTTGCAGTTCGGCAATTTCGGTGCGGATTTTGTATGCTCTAAACTCTGCCGTTTCGGTGTCTAAAATGCCGCTTTCAATCAGGGCCCAAAGTTGCTCTATGATTTCTTGTTTTGATGCGATCGCCCTGACAATTCCTGCTTTAATTCCATTCATATTCGGCATTTGCAACCCAGCAACAGCATCGGGTAAATCCCGACAAATACCGGCGATGGTTAATTGCAATACTTCATCGTAGGAAAAGCCGCTACATTTAGGCTGTTTTGGACAGTTAATCGGTCGCAAATAAAGGTATTCTTTTTCTTGGCGGTAGGAGGTGACTTTGGCAACTGTCATGGGCGATTTGCATTCTGCACAAATTGCTAAACCTGCGAGGGAACGTGGGGCGCTAGCGCTGCGAGGAGAAAGGCAGCGGTTGCGGCGCAGCAATCTGTCTATTTGGGCGGCTTCTTCTCTGGAAATAATCGGGACGTGGGTGTTAGAAATTACTTGACCGTTTTGATATTCCAAATCGCCTCGGTAGGCGGGATTTGTCAGCCAGCGGCGGCCGGTACTTACAGAAATTTTTTTGTTGTATTTCTTGGCTAAATACCGCACGGAACCTCGCAAGGAACCGTAAATTAAAAAGTGTTCAAAAAAGTCTTTGACGGTGGGGGCGGTGGTTTTATCGATCGTATAACAATCTTTGCCGCGCCGGTAGCCGTAGGGAGCCTTACCCGGTGGAATCCGGGATTTGATGCGGTTGCGCGCGTGTCCTTTGCGAATACTCCGGCTGTGTTGGCTGCGCTGCATTTCTGCGAGGATTTGCAGCAAGTTTTTGCGGTTTCGCGGTTCTGTTTCTGCTTGTACGATGATTTCGACGCCGAGGTTTTCAAGTTGGGCGAGGTGCGAACACACTTGCTGCAATGTGTCGCCGAGTTCTTCAAACCGCTGAATTAACAGGTATTTGACCGGTTCTGTTTGGCAGTCTTTGAGGAGTTGCTGCAGTTGTTGCCGCCCTCCTAAGTCTTGATAGGTGCGATCGACTTCTTGACCCCAAATTTCCGGTGCGGGTGCTGCTTCCAGTAGCGGTTCGGTGTAAGAATAAGCGATGATTTTCATCTGTTACTCGCTGAGTTCGATGATGTTGCCGTCGGGATCTTGGGTAAATAATGCCGATCGACCTGACGCGCTCATTTGGAACGGGCAATTGTGAGCGATTAACTGCTGTTTGGCTGCCTCTAAGTTAGCAACAGAAAATGCTAGATGTCGGTTGCGTCCCCATTTGGCATGGTCTACGGCATCTGGGATAATTGTTTCACCTAAAATTAGGTGGAGCTGGAAGTCGCCGATTTGATACCAGATTCCGGGAAATTTTAAGTCTCGATCGATTTTTGGCAGGTTTAGTACGGTGCTGTAAAAGTGTTGAGATTGTTCCAGGTTGGAGATGAGGATGGCGCTGTGGAGGGATTGAGTAATTTGCATTTTTGTTGGGATTTAGGGTTTTATTTTAACCGCTGATGCAGGCTGATGAGCGCTGATGAACGCAGATTTTTTTGAGGTTGGTTGAGTTTTTGATATGATAACATTGTCCGTCGCTATTAATATATCCATTATCAAGTCTTGTAACAAAAAACTGCCCGCTGGGAGTGTTTTTAACAATGGTTTCTCAAAAAAGTGCGATCGTCTCCAGATCGGGCAAATTCCGTCTCCGCAATGTCTTGGTAGTTCCCTTTGTTCTCCAAATTTTGGCTGCTGTTGGCTGCGTTGGCTATCTCTCTTACAGAAACGGAGAGCAGATAGTCAACGATATTGTTAGTCAGTTGCGCCAGGAAGTGAGTGCGAGAGTTTACGAACGTGTCCAAACCTATCTGGAAGCTCCGCCACTGGTGAATCATATCAATCAGGATGCTGTACCTTTGGGGGTGTTGAACTTTGACGATTTGGAGCAAGCTAGACCATATTTTTGGAAACAAGTTCTGCAATTTAAGTCGATCGGTCACGCGGGAATTGCCAACGAAAAAGGTCAGTACCTGCGTGTGGGTTGGGTAAATCGGCTAGTTGGACTTGAAAAACCTCAGCTTGCCCAGCAACTGATTCCGGGGGGCGGCGACTTGATATATTACAACCTTGACGATAATGGAAACCCGACAACAATCGAAAAAAACACGCCCAATTATGACGTTCGCACGCGCCCTTTTTACAGAGTAGCTGTTGAGAAGAAACAGGCAGCTTGGAGTGAAGTTTATATTAATTTTGGCTACGGTACGCTGCAAATTAATGCGAGTCTACCCTATTACGATGCCGAAGGGAAACTAATTGGCGTGCTGACTTGCCAGATGGGACTAGATCAAATTCGCCACTTCCTGCAAACCTTAAGGGTGGGTAATTCCGGTCAAGTATTTATCATTGAACCCCAGGGTGACTTAATAGCCACTTCGGTTAAAGAACAGCCTCTTTCGGTGGGAACAGGCAAAGATACAAAGCGGATAAAAGCACAGGAAAGCAGCAACCGACTGATGCGTCAAAGTGCGGTTTATCTGCTCGAACGCTTCAAGCATTTGGAAGACATCGATCAAACAGTTCAACTTGACTTTAAGCTGAACCGTGAGCGGCAATTTCTCCAAGTTTCTCCGCTAACTGACAAGTACGGTCTCAATTGGCTGATTGTAGTAGTAGTTCCTGAAGCCGACTTTATGGCGCAAATTTATACTAACACTCGCCAGACCATTTTGCTGTGTATTGTGGCTCTAATTGTCTCTGTTGGAGCGGGTATTCTCACTGCTAGCTGGATTACTCGCCCCCTGAACCAAATTGCTCAAGCTTCAGAATATCTAGCAGGTGGTACTCTCAACCAGAACGTTGATTCCAGTCTGATTTGGGAAATTGAAACCTTAAGAAATTCCTTTAATAGCATGGCGAGACAACAGCAAGAATCCTTTGAAACCCTAGAAGATAAAGTCAAAGAACGTACCTCTGAACTCGCTACAGCCACTAAACAAATTGCTGCTCTCAACCAGCGCCTGAAAGCGGAAAACCTCCGCATGAGCTCCGAGCTCGATATGCTCAAACAAATGCAGCAGTTGATTCTGCCAAAACCTGCTGAACTTGCAGCCATTGAAGATTTAGATATTGCCGGATTTATGGAGCCAGCCTCGGAAGTAGGTGGTGATTACTACGACGTACTTTGTACTAACGGAGTTGTCACGATTTGCATTGGTGATGTCACCGGACACGGATTGGAAAGCGGCATTTTGATGGTGATGACTCAAGCTGCTGTCCGCACTCTTCAGGAAATGCAAGAATCCAACCCGATGCGTTTTTTAGATACCCTCAACCGCACTATTTATAAAAATGTCCAGCGCATGAACTCCGACAAAAATATGACACTAGCTTTGCTCAACTATGCGGATCGCACAATTAGTATCAGCGGTCAACATGAGGAAACTCTTGTCGTCAGGAAAGGCGGTAAAATCCAGCGGATAGACACCATAAATTTAGGATTTCCCCTCGGCTTACATGATGATATTTCCGATTGGATCAGCCATGTTTTAGTAGACTTAGAGCCGGGGGACGGGGTGGTGCTTTATACTGACGGCATCCCCGAAGCTAGAAATATGCACAAAAAATTCTACGGTATTGAAAGACTCTGTGAGGTGGTTTCTCAAAACTGGCATTTGAGCGCCGAACAAATCAAGGAAGCCACCATCGCTGATTTGCGAAAATTTATTGGAGAACAAAAGGTATTTGATGACATTACTTTGCTAGTATTGAAACAACAGGGAAATATTGTGCATAATTTATGAGTGACCGAAAGCATCCAGGATACAAGCCCCCGGATTCATTCCTTCGCAGACTCAGGACCCAGAAATAAAAAACCTGTATCCCATGAAACTTGCCCCCCGAATTTATCCGTGGGGTCAATCTAAAATCTAAAATCTAAAATCTAAAATCGATTGACGGTCGTCAACGCGGTTCCTACGACGAGGGGTCTTGGATTTAGTGACCAAGCATCGAAGCAGAAACCGGATTTCCAGTTCCGCGTGTGTAAGTTCTAATATTTTACAGCGAGCGAGTCAAACAATTTTGCGCTTCCCGATTCGGAAGTATCAATTATGAAACCACAAATAAATTTATCACCATCTAAATCTCCCGAAGAACTCCATACCCAGCTACAGGCGTTGAGCGAAAAACTTGAGGAAGTAGAGGATGAAAAAAATAGCTATGAAACCTTAGTAGAAATTATCACGGAACACTCCACGGATCTGGAAAACCAGATCCGTCATAAAAATCGAGAGATGCAGACTTACATCGAGCAGGTAAAAAAAGTCATAGATGCAGCTATTGCTGTAAAAAACAATAGCTTTCAACCCCAGATATTGTCAGATGTGGCAGCGCGCAGTGATGCACTGGGAGAACTGGCACAGGTATTTTCCCATATGGTGCAAACGGTGAAAGCGCGGGAACAAGAATTAGAGAATCTTTTGCAGGCTTACGGACGTTTCGTTCCCGATGAATTTCTCCAATTTCTTGGCAAGCAAAGCATGGTTGATTTCCAGCTTGGAGATCACGTGAGCAAAGAGATGGCAATTATGTTTTCCGATATGCGTTCGTTCACCACGATGGCGGAGCAAATGACTCCTCAAGAAAACTTTGACTTCATCAATAATTATTTACAGCAAATTAGTCCGGAAATTCGTAAGCACAACGGTTTTATTGTCAAGTATATTGGAGATGGAGTCATGGCAGTTTTTCCCGATGGCGTGGATGATGCTATTCAGGCAGGAATTGTGAAGTTGGAGCAGTTGCAAAAATACAATCAAAGCCGTAAAATAAATGGGGATATACCGCTGAATATTGGCATTGGTATCCATGTGGGTGATACGATGGTTGGGATTATTGGAGATGCGAATCGGATGCAAGCAGATGCGCTCTCAGATCATGTCAATCTCACCGCTCGTCTGGAAGGTTTGACTAAGTATTATGGCGTATCTTTATTAATTTCTGGAGATGTGGTACAACGTTTGAGTCAACCCGAAAAGTATCATATCCGTTTTTTGGATCGGGCTATTGTTAAAGGTAGACAAGAAGCCATTACAGTTTGTGAGGTGTTAGATGTTGAAGTAGAACCAGTGCGATCGCTCAAAATTCAAACTTTGCCTATATTTGAGGAGGGACTCCAAGAATATTGTCAGGGAAATTTTGCTAAGGCCATAGTTTGTTTTGAACAGATAGTAGCCCTAAATCCAGATGACAAGCCCAGTCAACTTTACCTAAAACGCATCCAATCGCTGTTACAAAAAAGTATTCCTGCTAACTGGAATGGCGTGTGGAAATTCACCAAGAAGTGACCTTAATACATCAATTGGAGCGAGAAAAATCATGACATCTGGCAGCTTAAGAACAATGACACAAATCTTTGGAGAATTCATTGAAGAATTTCCTCCTGAACACGACTCCCTAGAACTTACATTTACTCCCAGTTCTCGCCCGATCAAACAGCGCTGGCGCAACAACAGGCTTTCAGCTCATTTTGTAGCAGATTATTTGTCTAGCTTTCTACCGGTGGATGAGGAGGATGCTAGCAGCGAGAAACGGATCAAACAAAGCAAGGGAGCTGTGAGTTACGTAGCCAACGAACTGTTAGAAAATGCGATAAAATTTAATAACGATGATACTCATTACAAGGTCAGATTTGGCATACATTTTATTGGTGAAACAGAGGTGACGGCGGTAATTTTTGCCAGTAATAGTGTCACTTCAGAAGGGGCGAAGAAGTTGAAGGAGTTTATTGAAGAAATTATGGCTTCCGATCCAAATGAACTTTATTTGCAGCAGCTTGAAAAGAATGCGGAATCGGAAAGTGATACATCGGGATTGGGATTGCTGACGATGATTAATGACTATTCCGCTAAGATAGGTTGGAAATTCGAGCCCAGGCCAGATAGTGATACCATCAGTGTTACGACTGTGGTTCAAATTAGGGTCTAGTTTCTAGCATTTCAATATTTACTCTCTTGTGCGATCGCAATATTTTAGTCAGGAAACCAAATCACAATGGGCATTCAAGAAATTAAAGGTGAAGATTACAGCATTCAATACGAACCAGCATCAGTCACACTCACTTTCCAAGGGGAACTCAGCCTGAGCGGCCCTCCAGAATATGCACCAATAGCCGAATTGTTAGATGAGGTCGCCAATGGCGAACCGCATACTATTACCTTGAACCTAAAACAATTGGAATTTGTTAACAGTTCTGGTATCAGTATGCTGTCTAAATTTGTCATTAGCGTCCGAAAAAAGAAAACGATTCAACTTTTGGTATTGGGTTCAAATGATATTCCTTGGCAACAGAAATCTCTCAGAAATTTAGAAAAGCTGTTGCCAACTTTGAAGCTCGAATTAGGGTAGGATAGGTGTAAATTTTAACTACAGTTAACACAGGCGGGACGCCCGTGCCACAGTTAACACAGGCGGGACGCCCGTGCCACAGTTAACACAGGCGGGACGCCCGTGCCACAGTTAACACAGGCGGGA
>NZ_JAUBPT010000053.1:39390-39488 GCF_036700905.1 Microcoleus sp. S13_C3
CGCCCGTGCCACACACAGTTAACACAGGCGGGACGCCCGTGCCACACACAGTTCACACAGGCGGGACGCCCGTGCCACACACAGTTCACACAGGCGGG
>NZ_JAUBPT010000053.1:39588-43131 GCF_036700905.1 Microcoleus sp. S13_C3
AGGCGGGACGCCCGTGCCACACACAGTTCACACAGGCGGGACGCCCGTGCCACACACAGTTCACACAGGCGGGACGCCCGTGCCACAGTTAACAGAGATAAATTTGGATGATTAGTAAATTGCTTAAGTTTGCTGGATCGGCAGTTCAATGATAAACTCGGTTCCCTTACAGGGTTCCGACTCGCACCGGAGCGATCCTCGGTGATTTTCTACTAAGATTTTGTAGACAATAGACAATCCTAAACCGGTACCTTTACCGATTTCCTTGGTGGTGAAAAACTGCTCGAACATTCGCTCTTTTATCTCTGGTGTCATTCCGGGTCCCGTGTCAGCAATCCGCACTCTCACGCGATCGGGCCCTGCTAATTCTGTGGTTATCAAAATTTTTAGCGCAGCATTGGGCTGATTTTGTGATACCTCGTCCAAAGCATCGATCGCGTTGGTAATTAGATTCATAAATACTTGATTTAGCTGTCCTGAATAACACTCTACAGGAGGCAATTTTCCATAATTTTTAATGACTTGAATGTCGCGACGGTCTATTTGAGAATTGAGACGGTTTCGCAAAATTAACACGGTGCTGTCAATGCTGTCGTGCAAGTCGCACATGGTCATGTTACTGTTATCGGTTCGCGAAAAGTTGCCCATAGATTTGACAATTTCGCGAATGCGAGTGGAACCCATTTGCATGGAAGAGATGACTTTAGGCAAGTCTTCAACTAGAAAATCCAGATCTATCTCTTCGATTTTAGCTGTGATATCGGGACAGGGATTGGGATAGCATTCTTGATAGAGACACAGCAGGTGCAACAAATCTTGAGTATAAATTGCGGCATGGCTCAAGTTGCCGTAAATAAAACTAACTGGGTTATTAATTTCGTGGACGATACTAGCCATTAGCGCCCCCAGCGAAGACATTTTTTCGCTGTGGAGGAGTTGAGCTTGAGTTTGTTTTAGTTCGCAAAGTGCGCGATCGAGCTGGGCGGCTTGAGCTTCCGCTTTCGAGGTAGCAGCACAACTTTCTTGATAAAGTTCTACCTGTTTGAGGTCGATTTCAAATTGTTCGATTTCGCTTTCTTGCTGGTATTGACTCACCACGGCATCGAAAGCTTCTAGCAAGTCGCCGCCCGCTGCTTCCACAATGTACAGCAGGTGGGGGTTTTCCAGCATGAGTTCGGCATCAGGAACTTGCACCAATGCTTTTATTCGATCGATATATGCGCGCACTTGTCTGTCTAAATACAGTGGCGGCTCAAAATACATTGCCTTGAGGGTGGCTGAAGGGGGACTCACTAAGTTGACGCTGCTGCCAATATTAATTAAGTCGCGGTGCGATTTTTCCATAAGCTCGATCGCCTCTAACAAATTCCCGCGCAGTTTTGCTCTTTCTACCCCATTCTGAGAGCAAACTAACCTCATGCAAAAAAAAGCCGTTCGTTGGGAAAGCATTCGCTGGCGGCCGCTGATGTTAATTACCGCAGCACTAATTTTTCTGGCTGTCGTAATTTGTTCCAGATTAAAATAGTTTCTCATTGCCGCCATTGGTAATATCCCCGACTCCACTAAATGTCTGTAGCTCGTGCTGACACAAGATTTAAGAGCCATAAAAATAATTGTACAAGACACTAACCAATATATTCTGTATTTCGTAGTAAAGTAGTATACTAAAACACAATTATTTTCCCGTTGTGGCTTATCACAATTTTCAGGATTCCGCTTGTTGCACAGTTTTTCTTAACTATTCAAAAATTTACTAATCAACTTGGCCATGATGGGAGCTTGAGTTTGCGGCAACCCGTGAGCAGCATTGGGAATAATTGCTAACTCGGCCCCCGGTATCTCGCCCGCGTAGCTTTCACAGTGCCATAGAGGAATTGTTTCGTCACTCTCTGCTGCGATGACTAAGGTAGGAATTTGCAATTTGTGAATTTCTTTTTCTACTGTATCAACTGCGTCTTCCGGCCTCATCCGACTCATTAAAAATGACCTTGCTACTGGTTGAGACATCAACTCCCTGCGCCACCCGGAAATTTGCTGCAATTGCTCACTTTTTCCCGCTAAACTCGCAAAAGGTTTTGCCAACTGCAAGGCCCAATCCACGGCTGGGGTTTCCCACAGCAGCGGCCGCAAAGCATCGTATTGACCACAAAAACTGTCGTCCCGAATTCCGGCCGGTGCTGCTAACACTAAACTGCTAACAGAATTAGGATATTTGAGGGAATATGCAGATGCTACCCAACCGCCAAAAGAATGTCCGATTATGCAGCATGGTTCGATATTTAGTTGTTGTACAACTTGCCGGACAAAAGCAACTTCTACAGCTACGTCGTAGCGGATTTCTGGTTTGCTGGATTCTCCAAAACCTAACATATCTAAACTGATGCACCGAAACTGAGATTGCAATAACTCAATTAATGGCAGCCAGCAAGTCTTTTCTCCTAAGAAACCGTGCAGCATCAATAAGGGTCTGCCGCACCCGATGTCCAGGTAGGCTGCTGTTTGGCGGCTGCTATTGACAAATGTACTTAATGTGTGCTTTTGTCCTACAAATGCTTGAGACTGCATGGGCGATCGACTCCTGAGAGGTAAGATACTTTTGTAAAGGATTGTAACAAAAAAGCAGTCCAAAGGTTAAACTTCATTACGGAGTACACAGTTAGAAATAGACCATGATATTGTCTATGATTATTAGAAAAAACTACAAACCCAAAGCAGGAGAACACTTTGAACTCTACTTTAAAACAGTACCCGGCTTGCTCTCTTCGCGAAGATGTCAGTGAGTACGTAGCACACCTACAGCTTCACATGACTTTACAAGCTCGCAACTTGCTCCCTACCATTACCACCGCTAAGGATAGTCGCGAACAACTGTTGCAGCAGACTCAGGCTCATTTTGAGAAACGTGTTTCTCGACAAGCTATTTAATATATAGCCTTTCTCAGAAAGATGAGGTACTCATGGGCATAGGGCATAGGCCTCCGTGGGCATAGGGCATGGGGCATAGGGCATACCTCACTTTTTTGAGAACCGCTATAAAAAGCCTTTGAAAAAAAGGAAAAAGAAGCCTGCGGTCTAACTGTACTCAGTTCACCGTCAGGTTTGTTAACACAAATTTAACGATCGCCCGCAGTCGATCGAACTTTCCCACATTTCAGCATCGCAGAAACCCGGTAGCCTCAAAAATACCGGGTTTCTTTTCGGCTAATTATGCAGGGAACCCGGTTTTGGGTAATATGCGTTGGGTGTGCTTTAAATTTAATGTCTATGCGAATTCCGATTATTGCATTTTTGACTTTGGCGGCGCTGGGTGGCGGCGAATTGGCAGCGCGGGCGATTGAGCCGAGCGCCACACCGACTGAGGCCCTGTTTAGAGGGGGAACCGCAGAAATTGACAGGCGAGACGCCTGTCCCACAAGGGCACAGAGGGAGGAGGATGAGGTGAGTCTCACATCTGGCACGATTCTCCAGAACGGGCAAGATGCCCGTTCCACAAGAGATGAATTGTTTTGTGGAACAGGCATCTTGCCTGTTCATAAAAAGCTG
>NZ_JAUBPT010000053.1:43231-48158 GCF_036700905.1 Microcoleus sp. S13_C3
CATCTGTCAAGAACGGGCAAGATGCCCGTTCCACAAGAGATGAATTGTTTTGTGGAACAGGCATCTTGCCTGTTCATCAAAAGCTGATTGAAAATGGTGCAGCATCTCTCAAGAACGGTGCAGCATCTGTCCAGAACGGGCAAGATGCCCGTTCCACAAGAGATGAATTGTTTGGTGGCACAGGAATGTTGGCTGAAGTACGCGGGGCGCAGCTATCCCCTAGGGAATCGCCCTCACTCAAGTCCAGCCACAATAAAGATTTTACATCTCTGTTAAAAACTCCGGCGACGCTGGCGGCACAAGCCGAAACCCCCGAAGCAGTAAACAGCAACGCCCGACAGCTAGGGGGTACTCTACAAATCAGTCAAGGGGGCAATGCTGAGGGCGTTTACGTTGCTGAGGTGAAAATTCGCTTTGTCAATTCCAGAGGTGAAGCTGTTGATAAAAAAGGGAATCCGGTTGAGGGCAGAATTTCGGAAGATTTTATCCGAGGTGAGCTCAAACTCAAGGCGGGGGATAACTACCGCCGGGAAGTTGTACGATCGGATTTACAACAGTTGCAGCAATTGGGATTGTTTGACAAAGTGACAGTTTCGATCGAAGAAGTTGGCACGGATGTTAATGTAATCTACAACGTTCAAGAGCGATCGGCTCGCTCTTTTAGCGTGAGTGCCAGTCTTAGTGATGATGTTGGCGTTGCTGTTCCTCTTTCCTATACCGATCGAACTTTCGGTACAACCCCGCAGCGGCTGGCGGTGGAACTTGAGCCCAGCCTCCGAGGTATCCAGTACGATGTCCAGTTTGTCAGCCCTTACGTTGCCGCCGAAGACCGTTTGGGATACAGTGTGAGAGCTTTTGGCGATCGCAGAATATCGGAAATTTTCAACAAAGATATTGATTTGCCCAACGGGAACCGAGTTCGGGAAATTCGGATGGGGGGAAATCTCAGGTTTACCAGACCTTTGGGCGATTGGCAATCGACTTTGGGATTAAATTATACAAATATCAGCACGCGCGATCGCAACTTAAATATCGCCCGCCGCGACGAACTCGGCAATCCTCTCACATTCAGTGGCAGCGCCGTTGACGAGTTATACACTGTTTCTTTTGGTGCGCTCCTCGATCGGCGGGACAATCCCTTCAACCCCACCAGCGGCTCGATTATCAGCCTCAGCACCGAGCAGTCGATCCCTTTGGGGCGAGGTAACATTGTGAGTAACAGGCTGTTAGCAAATTATATACATTATGTACCAGTAACTTTGCTGGGCATCAGCGAGTCCGAAGCCTTGCCCGAAATGCTGGCTTTTAACTTGCAAGCGGGCACGGTAATCGGGGATTTGCCACCAACGGAAGCTTTTCGCCTCGGCGGCCGCAATTCCGTGCGGGGCTACGATAGCGGGGATATTGGCAGTGGGCGGAGTTATTTTTTAGCTTCCGGCGAATATCGGTTTCCTGTGGGTCAGGATGTTGGCGGCGTGATATTTGTTGATTTTGCGTCGGATTTGGGAACGGGAGATAGCGTGTTGGGAAAACCGGCGGTAGTCAGGGACAAACCGGGGACTGGGGCGGGTGTTGGGGTGGGTGTGAGGGTGCGATCGTCCTTTGGATTAATTCGCTTAGATGTGGGTGTTAGCGACTCCGGCGACATCAAACTTATACTCGGTACAAAGCAGCGTTTTTGAATTAGTCATTAGTCAGTAGTCATTAGTCAGTAGTCATTAGTCACAAGTTACAGCATAAGCTGAAGTGCATTTAAATTGTATAGTCAAATTTAAGAAAAGTCTTGTGGGGAGTAGGGGTTGGGCCAGAAAGCCCGCCCAAAAAATACAATTTAGATGCCCAACAGCTTATTCTGGAATATGCTGTAAAATCGAGTCAACAGTTAACACTCAACCATTCAGTTTTTCCACCCCTCCTTCTACAGTCAACAGTCAACAGTCAACAGTCAACAGTCAACAGTTAACAGTCAACAATCACGGACGGTGCAACCGGAATTGATATAAATGCTTAACGCTTTGGTTTCTTCAGATCAACAGTTTTCGGCTTAGCCGCCGGAGTTCGCGGATAAAACTTAAACTTATTGAGCGCCGCACTTGCCGATTTAGCCACACCGCTATCTATATCTCGCAAAGCTTTTTGTAGCAGCGGAATCACTTTTTCCGACTTAATCATTGCTAGTGCTTCCACAGCAGCTTCGCGCACCTCCGGGTGAATATCTTGAGCTAATTTTCCCAAGGTTTCTATTGTTCGCTGACCTTCGGATCTCAGAGCATTAGCAGCAGCCATTGTACCTAAAGCAGACGCTGCAAACTTCCGGGTTTCTTTGTCCTGACTTTGAACACATCCCATCAACTGCGGTAGGGAATAGCTTGGTGTTTGTCTGGTAATTGGAAGCTGTTGTTCGACTTGGGGTTCATGTAAATCAGTTGATTGTGGTTCCGAAAAATCTGTGTAATTTAACTCTTCTTCAACTTCTGTTTGATTTAACTCACTTGACAGTTGCTGCCAAACTTCTTCTTGTGATAAACCTTCGGCAAATTCTGTGGAATTTAACTGACTGAACTGCTGCTCCGGGACTTCTTGTTGTTGTACATTACTCTCGTACTGCTCTTGCAAAGACCTGATAGTAGCTTGCATCTGAGCTTCGTGTTCTCTCAACTGCTCGTGAGCCGCTTGCAACTGACTCTCGTATTGCTCTTGCAAAGCCTCCATATTTAACTGCATCTCAACCTCGCGGTTCTCATATTCCTCGGCAGTTTGCCTCAAGCGAATTTCGTGTTCATTTTGCAAGTTTTGCAAATGTTGCTCCATCTGAGCTTGATAATTTAGATGCAATTCGTCAGCAAGTCTGAGTAAATGATGTTCGTGTTCTGCTTGCAAAGATTGGATATTTTGCTGCATCCTGGCATTGTTAGCGGCTTCTAATTCCTCGCTGATTTGTCGTCGCAGCTCATGCTCGTCTATGCTGGCAACTGGTTGGAGCTGACTGTCGCGTTCTGCCTGAACTTGTTGGATCTGAATGTCGCGTTCTGCCAAAACTTGTTGGAGCTGATTTTCGTATTGAGCCGCAACTTGTTTGAGCTGATTTTCGTATTGAGTAGTAACTTGTCTAAGTAAATTTTCGTGTTCGATAGTAGCTTTTCTAAGCTGATTTTCCCGTTCTCCTTTCTGAGATTCGACAGCTTGTTGCACCCGAGACATCTGAGCTAATTCTATTTCCTCAGTAATTCTGCGAGTTTGCTGCAAGTATTCTTGTTTTTGCTTGTTTAAGCGCTTTTCCACTAACCAGTAAGCAACTGCTACCCCTGCCAAAAAACCTACGATCGCGCCTATGATACCCACAACTGAGATCCTCCCGACAAAATAGTGATGCTAGACTTTTTACATTTAACCATATAGCCTCCTGTAACCGCCCAGTAGCAACAGCCAGGCTGTCACTGCTAGCCAGTGAACCGCCACCGCAGGCCAGATAGAACCGCTTTGCAGGTATGCGAGGGAGCACGCAACTCCCAAAATTGCCGCCAGTAGCAAAAATACTGGATTCATAAAGGTCGATCGACCAACCGGGTAAAAAGTCAGCGCGTTCAGCGGGTGGTAAACTACAAAAACCGCCAAACTCGCGCATCCCCAAAACCACAGCATTAACCCAGAAGCCTTCTCAAACGGGTGTGGCAGCATTAACACCCGGAACAATAATTCCTCGGTGATGCCCGGACTTAACAAACAGCCAACGAGCACTCCCACAATTGTACGCCGAGAGGTTTGCACATCAACTTTGAGAAATCCCGACCAAAAACCCACGGAAAGAGCGATCGAAGTGTAAACCAGCGCGAGCATAGCTGCAACCAGCCAATCAGTGAAATCGGGAATAGTTGAAAAAGCTAGGGTGATGCGGCGTATCAGGAATCCCGGCAGCGCCATCGCGCTAAAATTTAACATAATCAAACTGATCCTTAAAATTTTCAAACAGATGTTAGCAGTAAGTTGAGCCGTTTATAAGGAATAGCCTGAAAACCCCGTGACTTCAGTCCGGGGATGAAAGGGCGTTGCAGCATAAATCCTGCCTGCTCTTTTTACCCCAGTCCTGAATCTAAAATCTCATCTTTTCAATTCAAAAAACTTTCGTGAAAAGTTTTGGACACGACGGGACAGTATGGTAAACTGAAACAGTCAGGGTTAAACTCCCTTGCCGGAAGTGAAACGGGACATGAGACACACTTTTAGGCATAAACTGGGGGACAAAGTGCGGCGAAAACACTATAAACAGTCCAAACCGAAAATGTAGGTTTCAATCCAGCAAACACAAACTTTTTTACTGGGAATTGTTAAGTAGGGTAGGGCATACCCGAACAAAGCGGGAAATATCCTAGTACGCTTTTGGAGATAGATCCGCTGGGATGTTTCTGAGTTAGGCTCGTCAATTGGTGGTATCCCCACGGTTGAAAGGTTTAAGAATTGCCGCAAGGACAGAACATTTTAAGGTCAGTCGCTGAATTAAGAATCCCCTCGGCTTCAGCCAGGGGAGTGTCAATATGCAAAACCAATCATTGCCGCCCGTCAGAGTCCGCGTTTTTGTTTCGGGATTAGTTCAAGGAGTAGGATACCGATATTCCACAAGGGATAAAGCAAAGTATTTCGGCCTGGGCGGCTGGGTGAGAAATCTCCCTGACGGCCGCGTCGAGGCTGTCTTTGAAGGCTCCAAAAAAGCTGTGGAAGGAATGATTAGTTGGTGCCGCCGCGGCCCCACCGGTGCTACGGTTAGTGAGTTGGTTTTGGAATACGAAGACCCGGAGGGCGATTCCCTTCAAGATAGCTCCCCCGCGCGTACTTTTGAGATCCGTCGATAAAAGAATAAGGAATGAGAATTAAATAACTTCCACTCTTGAAAGTGGGATGGGCGTCCCGCCCGTCCAAAAAGGACGGGCGG